>JAHDGN010000037.1 GCA_020627645.1 Akkermansiaceae bacterium | reverse complement strand
AATTGAATCATCTCCCCAAAAATCATTCAACTTCATCAATCCTAGCATCGATCACATCGATTTTTCCCTCAGACGATTCGATCATATCATGACATCCTTATGAAAAAACACCTCCTTCTCCTGATCATTGCACTCGTTACGCTCCCACATTTAAAGGCTCACCTTCTCTCCAAAACGAAACGCCACCCACTCTACACTCAACTAAAAACAGGCGATATTGTCTTCCAAGACACGGGCGGCTTCCAAGGAGCAGCTGTCACCAAAGCCACAGGGTCAAATTACACTCACTGTGGGGTCGTCTTTGAACAAGATGGAAAGCTCTTTGTCTTCGAGGCTCTTCAGCCCGTCAAAGTCACCCCTCTTAAAAAATGGAAAAAAAGATCACGAATTTTTCATGCCATGCGTCTAAAAGATCACAAAAAACTCACTCCTAAGGCATTCGAAAAAGGCCTCGAATGGGGGCGTAAGCAATTGGGCAAAAAATACGACTTCAAATTCCAATGGGACAACGACCGCCTCTACTGCTCGGAACTTGTGTGGAAAATCTACAAAAAGGCGACCGGAGTCGAACTCTCAAAACACAAAACCTTCCAAGATTACCAACTCGACCACCCAATTGTTAAAACTCTTATCAGAACTCGATACGGGAACCGAAAAAACCTCCCCAAAAACGCCCGAGTGGTAGCTCCTTCAGACCTAGCCCAATCGAAACTTCTCATCGAAGTTCCCAAACTTGCCAAAAAATCAGGAAAAACTCGCTCCTAAACGTCGCAGACCCAGACTTTGTGAAAAATTTCACAAAGTCACTTTACGCCGCCTCCGTAGGCTTGCATAATTTCGGCGCTCCGAGCCTCCGAGTGGTTCGCAGCATTCCTTTAAATGCGCATCCGAACATGAGTGAAGAAGCCCCGGCGAATACGGCCACTGCCGAAAAAAAGCTTCCTAAAGACCTCGCCGCCGAGAATGGCATGGTCAACGTGCAAATCGACGGCACTTGGATCCAGGTTCCCAAAGGGACCCGCATGATCGAAGCAGCTAAGATGGCCCAAAAGGAAGTCCCCCATTACTGCTACCACCCAAAACTCTCTTCCCCAGGAAACTGCCGGATGTGCCTCGTCCAAATGGGCATGCCACCTAGATTAGCTCCTGGACAGGACCCCGAATACAACGACGAAGGTTATCAGGAGATCGGATGGATGCCCCGACCGGTCATCGCCTGTGCCAACACCGTTGCCGAAAATATGGGGATCCGCACGACCGGAGATCTCGTCGAAAAAACCCGAGAAGGAGTCATGGAATTCCTCCTCATCAACCACCCTCTAGATTGCCCGATTTGCGATCAAGCGGGAGAATGTAAACTACAGGAATTTTCAGTCGAACACGGACGAGGCGAATCTCGCTTCCAAGAAACTAAAATCAAAAAACCAAAAAACGTCGACATCGGTCAAAACATCCGCCTCGATGACGAACGATGCATCATGTGCAGCCGATGCATCCGCTTCATGGACGAAGTCGCCGAGGACCCTGTCCTAGGTTTCTCCCAACGCGGCACCCACACCTCTGTCACCGTCCACCCAGGACACCGCCTCGATAACAACTACTCGCTCAACACGGCCGATATTTGCCCAGTTGGAGCCCTCACCTCCAACGACTTCCGCTTCCAAATGCGGGTTTGGTTTCTTAAGGAAACCAAAAGCATCGACACCAATTGCGGCACTGGAGCCAACACCGTGATCTGGACTCGCGGAAACGAAATCTTCCGCGTCACTCCTCGCGAGAATAACGACGTCAATTCCTCGTGGATGCCCGACAGCCATCGTCTTGCCTTCCACTCATTGCAGACTGACGACCGCCTAACCCAGCCGCTTGTCAAAGAAGATGGCAACCATATCGACGTCACATGGACAGAAGCAGTCAACAAGGCAGCCGAACTCCTCAAATCCGGCAATGTCGCCGTTATTGCATCCGGAAAGCAATCGAACGAAGAACTCTTTCTCACGCAAAAAATTGCCTCCGCGATCAAATCTGATCTTCTCACCATCGTTCCCCGCAAGGGAGAACCTGATGGCAAACTGATCTCCGAAGATCGCAACCCAAATTCCACCGGAGCCAATCTCATTTTCCAAGCCGACGATGCCGCTTCTAAGCTTGAAACGATCAAAAACGAAGTTCGCTCCGGCAACGTGAGAACCCTTCTTGTTCTTCACGAAAACCTCCTCGACGAAGCTGGGTTCACCACTTCCGACCTCGAAAAGCTCGAGAACCTCATCATTCTCCACACCCACGCCAACCCCACCGCAGCTCTAGCTTCTGTTGTGATTCCGGCGGCTGGCTTTGCTGAAAAACGAGCCACTTATGTCAACGTAACCGGTCGACTCCAGCGCGCCAATCAAGCTGTCATTGCTCCCGGAGAAACTCGAGATGATTGGGAATCCCTTGGAACGATTTTAGCCAAGATCGACCCCACCTTCACCATCCCCAGCTCACTGGACGGAGTCCTGAAGCTTCTCTCCACAGAAATCCCTGCGTTCAAAGATCAAACCTTCGGATCCATTGGGGACCTGGGTGTCCCGATCACTGAAACCGGGATCACGATTCCACTCGTCGAACGAGAAAAAGAAAAAATCAAATCCGGCCAAATTGTTGGATAACGACGAATAACCGATAACCAGATCTACCATTTTCATGGACCTTACCATCCACGTCGCCACCCTCATCAAAATCGGCGTATTCATCGGCATCACGATGACCTTTGTGTCTATTTGTGTCATGTTCGAGCGACGATTCTCGGCCATCATTCAAGACCGAGTCGGCCCCAATCGTTTGGGCATCCCACTCTCTATTCTTGGATTCAAAAAAGACTTCAAGCTCCCCATTGGAGGCCTCACACAGCCCCTCGCTGACGGACTCAAGTTCATCCTCAAAGAAGACTTCACCCCAGCCTATGTCCGAACGTTCTTTTTTTGGCTCGCTCCCGTCCTTGTTGTCGGCCCAGCCCTTCTCACGATGGCCGTCATTCCATTCGGGAGCCCAATGGAAATAGGAGGAAAATTCATTCCGATGGCTATTGCGGATCTTAACGTTGGCCCTCTCTTCATTTTTGCCATCGCCTCTCTCGCTGTCTATGGCATCACCCTTGCTGGTTGGTCATCGAACTCTAAATACCCTTTCTTCGGGGGAGTTCGCTCCTGCGCACAGATGATTTCCTACGAAATCGCTCTTGGTCTCTCAATCATCCCCGTGCTCTTGATGTTCCAAACCCTTCACCTGGGAGAAATCGTGCAATATCAAGTCGACCACGGCTGGCTTCTCCTCCCATTCTGGGGTGAAGGATTATCCGCCCAACGTTTCCTCATGTGGATCCCCTTGTTCATCGCCTTTGTGATTTTCACGACTTCGATCTTTGCCGAAACAAACCGTATGCCTTTCGACCTTCCAGAATGCGAAACCGAACTCGTGGGCGGTTATCACACCGAATACTCTTCCATGAAATTTGCCCTCTTCTTCCTCGGAGAATACGCAGCCATGGTCGTAGGTTCAGCTCTCATTGTCACCCTCTTCTTTGGAGGATGGTCGATCGGGTTCGGAATTGACAACGCTCTTCCCATCGGCGCTTGGTGGGTCAGCCTCCTCCACATTGGCGTCTTCCTTGGTAAAGTAACGTTTTTCATTCTCTTCTTCATCCTTGTCCGCTGGACGGTTCCCCGTTTCCGATACGACCAACTCATGAATCTCGGATGGATCGTTTTCTTTGAAGCGGCTCTCATCAATGTCTTCCTCGCGGCCCTTATTCTAGCCGCACCACATATTCATGGCCTCGCGACCACCTTTGGCTTCATCGTCCTCGCTGTCATCACGTTCTTCCTGATCAAAATTGCCAAAAGTGCCACCACCAAAACCACGGTGAAGGCGATCTAAACATCAACCTTGAATACCTAATGGCTGTCGTCAAAGTCCAACGCCCGAAACTCAACGCCGGAGAAAAAGTCTACTTCGGCGCCCTCCTCAAGGGAATGTTCATCACCCTCAGGCACGCTGTCCGATCACTCTTCGGCAAGACCCCGGGCGCCAAGTCCCTGAAATCTTCTGGATTGGGTGTCACCATGCAATACCCCGAAGAGAAATGGGATGACCAAATGCCCGAATACTATCGCGGTACCCCAGCACTCGTCACCGACGAACAAGACCGCGAGCGGTGCGTTTCTTGCCAACTTTGCGAATTCATTTGCCCCCCCAAAGCCATCAAAATCACCCCCGGTGAAATTCCCGATGGAGATGAGTGGGCGAAGGTCGAGAAAAGACCCAAGGAATTTGATATCGACATGATCCGCTGCATCTACTGCGGAATGTGCGAAGAAGTTTGTCCAGAGCAAGCGATCTACCTTCGTCCCGACTATGTTGTCACCGGCACTTCCCGCCAAGACATGGTTCACGACAAAGAACGACTCTACGAAATCGGCGGAAAACGCGTCGGCCTCGTCAACAAGTGGAACGACCTGAAGTAATCTCATGCAACCAATCCTTGTCTACGTCTTCGGACTCCTCGCAGCTGCTGGTGGCATCATGCTCATCACTTTCCGCAACCCTGTTGCCAGCGCGCTCTCCATGGTGCTCTCTTTCGTCGGTTTAGCGGCACTCTTTATCACTCTGAACGCCTACTTCGTCGGCATCGTTCAAATTCTCGTCTACGCAGGTGCCATCATGGTTCTCTTCGTATTCATCATCATGCTTCTCGATCTCAATGACGAAAAGAAGGTCAAATTTCGATCCACCGCTCTTATCGCCGGAATCATCCTACCACTGATGCTCACGATGCAAATCATCGGAGTCATCCAAGGAGGACACCGGGGAGACGATGCCAAATTCGAAAAAATCGATCTCGAAAAAGCCGCTCACTTCCACGCCCCGAAAGAGGACCAAGAACCCACCGCAATTTATAAAAGCCTCTCCAACGAGAAATCCCCCAAGCTTCCCGACACCAATCTGATTGGGCACACTATCTTCGAAAAATTCAACTTCCCCCTCCAAATTGTCGGCGTCCTCCTCCTCGTCGCCACCATCGGCGTCGTCGTCCTCTCTAAGAAATCCGAACCACGGAAAACTGAAGATAAAGCCTAACCCTTTTGACCTATGGCCTCTCTTAACGATTACCTCTTCATCTCCGGCTTACTTTTCGCCATCGGCTTAGCGGGCGTGATCATCCGACGAAACATTATCGTGATCTTTATGTGTCTCGAGCTCATGCTAGCCGCAGCGAGTCTCACTCTTGTCGCCTTCTCACGTTTCCATGCTTCTTCAGAAAGCACCCTTCCTCACTATGACGGCCAGGTCTTTGTTTTCTTTATTATCACCGTTGCCGCGGCCGAAGTCGCTGTCGGTCTCGCGATCATTGTCGCACTCTATCGAGCCCGACAAACCATTAACGTCGAAGACCTCACCTCCATGCGTGGCTAAGTCCAACATTTGAAAAATCGATGGCCTATCAATCATTTGAAAATCTTGAAGTCTGGAAACGGTCATGCCGACTTTCCGTGGCAGTCATGAACCATATAAAAGCGATCTCGAACTACCCGCTTAAAGACCAAATGACCCGCTCCTCCATCTCAATCTCATCCAATATCGCGGAAGGGCAAGAACGCGATAGTAATGGAGACTATATCAGATTTTTAAGAATTGCGAAAGGCTCCTGCGCCGAACTGAGAACACAACGCTATTTGGCAAGTGAGACCTCAATTCCACCTTCCGAAGCAGCCAAAATTCACATTCAAGAAACCAAAGAAATTTCGAAAATGCTTCAAGGCCTGATTAGATCACTCCAGCCCGCTTGAAACTTGAATCTTCAAACTTGAAACTCCATCCAATGATCCCTTTCCTAGCTTGGCTACTCCTGCTCGCTCCGCTCCTTTCCGCAGCTGCGATCCACCTTTATTTCAGGAAAAACCAGACCCTCTCATCTCTGATCTCTACCGGATCAGCTGCCTTAGGTTTTGTTTCTGCGCTCATTCTCCTACCAATGGATACCGGTTCTGTCAGATTTGACTGGATCACAATCCCTGGCTGGAACTCACAGATCCAGATCGGTCTAGAACTCGACAAACTAGCCAAAGGCATGATGCTCGTCGTCACTGGCGTCGGGGTTCTTGTCCACATCTTCTCCCTAGCTTACATGGAGAAAGACGAATCAAAGGCCCGCTATTTCTGCGGTCTATCGCTCTTCATGTTCTCCATGACCGGCATCGTTCTCGCCACGAACTTCATCATGATGTTCATCTTTTGGGAACTCGTTGGCCTCTCGTCTTACCTCCTGATTGGACACTGGTTCCAAAAGGATTCCGCCGCCGACGCTGCCAAAAAGGCCTTCCTCACCAACCGGATTGGAGACTTCGGATTCATGATCGGAATCCTAATGCTGTGGGGCATCGCCGGCACCTTTGACTTCGCCGGACTCGCTCCAGGCCTCGCTGAAAACACCCACTCAGCAACCCTTCTCGGAATCGCCGTTCTCTGTATCTTTGCCGGTGCCATCGGGAAATCTGCTCAGGCCCCCCTTCACGTCTGGCTTCCAGACGCCATGGAAGGCCCCACTCCTGTTTCAGCCCTGATCCACGCGGCCACCATGGTCGCTGCTGGGGTTTACATGATGGCCCGACTCTTCATCTCCTTGACCCCAGATTTCGCCGAACTTGCAACGCTCCTCCCAACCTTCTCCTACACAACAATCGCATGGGTAGGAGGCATCACCGCCCTCCTCGCTGCGCTGATGGCCACTCAACAAGATGACATCAAGAAGGTTCTAGCCTATTCAACCCTCTCCCAACTCGGCTACATGGTGATGGCCGTCGGCCTCCTCAAGCCAGAAGCAGGTATGTTCCACCTATTTACCCACGCCTGGTTCAAGGCGCTCCTCTTCCTCGGCTCGGGTGCTGTGATCTACGCATGCCACCATCAACAAAACATCTGGAAAATGGGAGGTCTTCGCAAGACCATGCCCATCACCACTATTACGTTCCTCATCGGAACCGCCGCTCTCGCAGGTTTCCCCATCATCACCGCCGGATTCTGGTCCAAAGAACAAGTGCTTGAAGCCGCCTTCTACGGCAATAACATGCCCCTTTTCATCATCGCCACAGCCGTCGCTTGTCTCACCACTTTCTACATGCTTCGCCTCTTCTTTGTCGCTTTCCTTGGAAAACATCGCAGTGATGACGCCAAAAACTCCAAAGAAGTTGGCCCCTTGATGAAAATTCCTCTGATCATCCTTGCTGTTCTCGCAGTAATTGCAGGATTTAAACCAATCGCAGAAACCATCGCCCCCCTCTTCGAATATCACGAAATAAATTTACGCAGCCCTGCATTATGGGCTTCGATCGGCTCAATCCTTGTTGGAGCTGCAGCAGCCGCTCTCCTTTATCTAAGATCCGACAAAGACCCGCTCGAAAACAATCCTGTTGCCAAACTCTTCCGCAACAAGTTCTACATCGACGAAGGCTACGCCAAAGTCGTCAAGTTCGGCCAAGATGCCGTCGCGGCTTTCATCCACTTCTTTGACGAACTCTTTATCGGGGGCCTCTTCGCTGGTGGCCTAGCCCGCTCCGCTTCCGGAGTCGGAAAACTCTTCACACGTCTTCAATCCGGAAACCTCCACGGATATTCTCTCATCTTCGGAGTCGGCGTTCTCCTTCTCATCTATCTCACCGTCTTTGCCTCATGAGCCTGATCTTTGTCATCCTTCCGCTCCTCGCTGCTCTCAGCATCCTTTTCAACTACAACCCTCAAAAGGTTGCCCGAGGAACTGCTGCAGTCACCCTCTTCTTTGCCCTCGGCTCTGTATTTTGCTGGGACGCATCAGTTTGGGGATTGAGCTTCGAAATGCTCTCCAAACCAAGCATCCACCTGGCCCTCGACTTCTATGATGGCATGAGCGTTGTCATGGTCATCCTGACCGCTCTCGTCCTCTTTGCAGCCACCTGGTCCGGAAAATGCCCAGAGCAAAACCAGAGGCTTTGGTATAGCTCCATCCTTCTCATCGGAGCCGGAGCCTTCGGAGCCTTTCTCGCCACCGACATCTTCTTCTTCTACGCCTTTCATGAACTTGCCCTAATCCCAACCTTCCTCATGATCGGGAATCTTGGCACCGGTCAGCGGAAAGAAGCAGCCTGGAAAATCACCATCTACCTCGCTTTTGGATCCATCATCCTCCTCGGTGGACTCATCGCTTTGGTCGTCGCAAGTGGATCAGAAAACTGGCTTTTCTCAGAACTCTTCAAAGCTGACATCCCAGCCGAATCACAAAAGTGGATTGCCCTCCTTCTCATCCTTGGATTTGGCATTCTCGTCTCTCTCTTTCCTTTCCACACCTGGGCCGCACCCGCTTACTCCTGCGCCCCTGCCCCCGTCGCGATGCTCCACGCTGGTGTCCTCAAGAAATTTGGTCTCTACGGCCTCTTCCGCCTCTACCCCATGGTCCCCGAAGGAATGCAAGCTTGGGTCGGTTGGATCATTGTGCTCCTCCTCGGTAACATTCTCTGGGTCGGCTTCGTCACCATCAACCAACGTCGCCTCGATTCAATGCTCGGAAACTCCTCTGTCATGCACATGGGATATATCTTCCTAGCCTTCGCCGCCTTAGTTAGCTCCGGAGGGCTCGAAGCCAATCCACTCGCACAACCTGCCGCGATCGTCCTCATGTTTGCTCACGGTGTCACCATCGCCCTCCTATTCATGCTCACCGACATCATTCGCCGCAAGACCGGCACGGTCGAACTCTCTGAACTGGGTGGACTCGCCAAGGCCGCTCCTAACCTTGCCTTCCTTTTTGGTCTCGCTGGAATGGCTTCCATTGGACTCCCTGGACTCGCCAACTTCGCAGGAGAAGTCATGGTATTCCTCGCCGGATTCCACGGATTTGATGGCCAAAACTTCTCAGCCATCCAAATTGCAACCATCCTCGCGCTTTGGGGCGTAGTCATCAGCGCTGTATATATGCTCCGCGCCTTCCGCAAAACTTTCCAAGGCCCAGCTGTCGAAAATACCTCTTCCGAAAAAGTCAAAGACCTCGGAAAGTTCTGTCAAATTCCAGCAGCCATTTTAGCCATCTCCCTTCTCGTCGTGGGCCTCTACCCAAAATCGCTTCTCTCACTCATCAACAAAGACACCTCGGCACCAAAAGCTGCACAGTCTGAAAACTAATCTCTCATTCTAACTCTTCGCCAAAATGCAAGCCTACCTGTTAGAAATTATCATCGTCATCTCTGCGATTGCTCTTCTGTTAACTGAAGCCTTTATCACGCCAAAACGAAAATATAGGATAGCGATTCTCGCAATCCTTCCTCTGACAATCGTTTTTGTTCTGAATGTTTTTGCCGTCGCCCCCTCTGAATACAACAAGGAGATGACCCAATTCTACGCCTGGGACAACATCGCTCGGTTCTTCAAAGGTTTCACCCTTCTCGCGACCATTCTCACCCTCATCTTCACCCTCGACTACCGTCGCACGCTTTCCAAGTTCACCACCCGACCTGGAACCGAAGAAGGAACTGGCGAATACTACAGCCTCATTCTTTTCGCCTGCGCGGGCATGATGTGGATGGCTTCGGCTAAAGATCTGGTCTCACTTTTTGTCTCCCTAGAACTCACCACAATTACCACCTACATTCTGGTCGCTTACATGCGCCGCAACGTCGGTTCTCTCGAAGCCGGTGTTAAATATCTCATTCTTGGTGCCCTCTCTACCGGCTTCCTCGTCTACGGAATCGCCTGGGTTTACGGAGCAACCGGCACAACCGACCTCGCCCTCATCCAAGAAAAAATCACTGATCAAAACCAAAACTATCTCCTCTTTGGTGTCGCTCTCATCCTGATTTCAATCGCCTTCAAAGTCGGCGCCGTTCCCATGCACCTCTGGATTCCAGACGTCTACCAAGGGGCCCCAACTCCAACCACCGCTTTCCTCTCGGTGGCATCGAAAGCCTCAGGCTTTGCCATTGCCATTCGAGTCCTCCAACCCTTCATGGAAAGTGGTAACCAAGTCCTCTCGAGCAAGTTCACCACCATCATCGCCGTTCTCGCCGGCGCGACTCTCCTCGTTGGAAACCTCGCCGCTCTGCGCCAATCGAACTTCAAACGTCTCCTCGCCTATTCCTCCATTGCCAATGCCGGTTTCCTCCTTCTTCCTCTTGCAGCCTGGAACAGCGATTCAGCCCTGGCCTCTCAACACGCCATCGCCTTCTATCTGGGCGTCTACCTCCTGATGACATTTGCGGCCTTCTTTGTTCTGGCCATCATCTACCGAAATACCGGCTCTGATGAGATCTCCGCCTTCGAAGGCCTCGGCCGACGCCACCCAACTCTCGCCTTCATGACCACCATCATCATGGGGGCCCTTGCAGGCCTCCCGCTCACCGGTGGATTCTGGGGGAAATTCTTTGCCTTCGAATCTGCCATCCGTGGTGGTCTCTGGGTTCCCGTCATCATCGGGTTCATCGGTGCCGCCGCCGGCTTTTACTACTACTTCCAGATCATCCGCGCCATGTATTGGCGCGAATCTCTCTCCACTCGCCAAATCCGTATCCGCCCCATCTCCTACTGGACCGTTAAAGGTCTCACGATCGCTATCGTCCTCCTCGGATTCTTCCCCAAACCCATGGAATGGCTTATCGGCGAGAAACCGACTTCTGCTGAAAAAGCTCCCCAAAAAAACCAGGATCAACCGGTGGCTGTAAACACTGCCAACTAGTTACCTGATCCTGAAGGGCCACACAGATCTCTGGTCCACCGGCTCCCACCATTCCTCCAACCACTTCCACCGCCTTTTCAGGGCTGTTACAATCGCTGCTCAAGTGCCCCAAAATCACTTTCCTCAATCCCTCTTCAGCAAGTTTCGAAACGAGTTCTCCAGCCTGTTCATTCGACAAGTGACCGTGTTTCGATGAAATCCTCTGCTTCGTGCTGAATGGTCGCCGCAGGTCAGCCTCCAACATCGCCCATTCATAATTTGCCTCCACCACCAATCCTTCCACTCCACGCAATGCCGCCAAAACTCCGTCATTCACGTGCCCCAAATCAGTCGCAACCCCCACACTCCGCTCTCCTTCTTTCACCACGAAACCAACCGGTTCCACCGCATCATGAGGCAAAGCAAAGGTCGAAATATCAAACCCTTCCCACTCAAATTTCTGACCACTCTCAAACGAAACCCAATTGACCCGTTCCCTCAACTTCTCCTGCACAACCCTTCCCGTCATCACCGAAGCCACAACTGGAACGGGACACTTTCTCAGAAACACATCTAACCCCCTCACATGATCCCCATGCTCGTGGGTTAACAAAACCCCCACCAATTTAGACGAATCAACACCCAGCGCGCTTAAACGCAAATTCAACTGCTTCGCACTCAAACCCGCATCAATCAACAAATACCGCCCACCACACTCAATCACTGTGGAATTCCCTCCACTGCCACTTCCCAAAACCGCAAATCGCATCACCTCAAAAACTCTCGAATCCGAAAACAGTTTTCAACTCCCGATTCCAATTTCATCGCAATTCAAACGCTCATTCATGATGCCGGACCGATCTCATGAACTTGTCTACCTCAGCTTTCGAGATTCTAGAATCATGATTGAAATCATAATGCAGCAAATAAATCTTAGCCCTTTCATCCGGCAATTCCTTC
Source organism: Akkermansiaceae bacterium (assembly GCA_020627645.1). Taxonomy (GTDB): domain Bacteria; phylum Verrucomicrobiota; class Verrucomicrobiia; order Verrucomicrobiales; family Akkermansiaceae; genus SW10. Next base: position 3,723 of record JAHDGN010000037.1, on the reverse strand, counting down.
TTTTCCACAAACCCATTCCCATCACGATCAAATGACATCGGATCTCCCACAATTTTCATCATCCAACTGCCCGAGCGCCTTGCCTTCCTCTGAGTCGGGGTCAATTGGAACCTGAACCTCTCACGAATCATTCTCTTCCCACCACCATCAACATTTTTGATCACAGCCTTCATCAAAAGCTCATAAGTCACCCCTTTCTTGGCCCCCTTAAAATCCAGCAAAAACTCCCTCGGATCAATATCTTCAGCGTGTTCATACTTTGGGCTTTTTCCCTGAATGGGCTCAAAGTCAGAACGATCTACCCTCAATTCCCAATGAAGTTCGCCCCTGCGATTGTCCCAAGCCTTCCGATAAATGGGATCTAGGAAAAACCCAAGCCAGACCTTACCACCTTCCCCCTTCAGTAAACTGGGCTCAACCTCTACCAACAACTTCACCACCTGCTCCTGTTCCTCTTGCTCCCCCTCTCTAATGACAAAGGTGTCACAGAGTTTCATCCCATCAGGAACCTGCAAACGAGGAACTTTCCCAAGCTCCAATCTTGGCACCTTTTTCTGTTCTCGCTCTTTTTCCAGATCAGCAACGGTTGTTGGCTCCTCCACTTCTCCAAACCGCTGAGCCAAAAAACCTCTCAGCGCATCGGGATCATGCCAAAACCTCTTTCTCACCAACACCCCCTTCTCATCAAAGACAAACTCAGAGTTGGGGGCCCCTCCCAATCCCTTCTCAATCTCACCATCAATCCCGTCACAAATCCAAGGAATCGTCGTTTGAAGTTCCCGATTCGACAATTTCACCTGAGCAATTCGCTCCCGAACCGTGACAGCCTCAACCATGCCGTTCGTTCCAGGGTGCCTCAACCCCTTGTAGACGAAATAAAATTGGACCCCTTTTTTCGCGTAATCCCGATAAACCGTCTCCAGACCGGAAACATTTCTGATAAACGGAACTCAAGTAAAACACCCACAAACAACCACCGTCCACTTCCCCCTGACCTGAGACAAAGGAAACTCTTTCCCGTCGAGATCAAAGCCCGAAATTTCCGGAATCTTTTCACCAATCCGAGGTTTCTTTTTCAAAAACCCCTCATCCATCCGGTCAACAAAGCCCTTGCCGCTCAGCCAACCAATCGAGCACACTAATATGATGACAATTTTCCTCATCGCAATCTCAAGAACATCATCAAAAACCCAAAAAACCTCCATTCAAAAATGAAAGGACAGATCCAACAACCGATCTAAGGAAGGCAAATAGAAAGCCCAACGGCTCTGATTCCCATCAACTCCCAAAAAGACCGAAAAATTTGAGACAGATTGAACCTAAACTTTGTTCTAAGATAAAAAAATGCCCACAAGTGCCGAAAAGTCAGATCAGCAATTGATCACCGATTACGCCAAGAATGGAGGAAACGCCTCCTTTGCTATCCTCGTTAAACGCCACAGCCCCCTTGTCTACTCGGTTGCTCAAAAAATTGTCCTCAATCACCACGACGCAGAAGATATTACCCAGGCCACTTTCGTGGCCCTTGCTAAGAATGCTTCAAAAGCAACCTTCAAAACCACCGCCGCTTCCTGGCTAGCGACCATCTCCAACCGCCTAGCCCTGAACCTCATCAAATCTCGCCAATCACGCACTGCTCGTGAACACAAAACCATGCCCGACAAATATCACCTAGACCAAAACCCCAACCAACAATCCACGCTGCAACCTGAACTCTTCCAAGCCCTAGACAAGCTGCCAGATCGTTACCGTCGGCCGCTCCAGCTCTTATATCTTGAGGAGAAATCTGCAGATGAAATCTCTTCCTCACTCTCGATCAACCCCAGCACACTTCGCACCAGAATCTCTCGAGCAAAACAACTACTGAAAAAATCCCTGACCAAAAAAGGCTTCGAGTTCGCGTCCATCACCGCACTCTTAACGACCCTGGCTTCACGCTCAAATGCCCAAACCATCCCTCAAAGTCTAACCCAACAATTGCTCCAAAACCTTTCGAACAATCACACCAAACTCTCAATCCAAGTTCAGGAAATAGCCAACACTCTAAACACTCCTCATTTACTCTTCACCAAACAGAAAATCACGACCGGAGCAGGCGTCCTTCTCACAGCCACAGCCCTGGGGGTCATTTTCACCCGCGATACAACAAACTTACAAAACATAGAAAAGGCCCCATCCATCTCGCTTCAATCACCACTCAGCTCACAAAATCGAGATCGCCAAAGCACCAACAATCTCAAAAAAACGATCAGTCGTGGGTTGATCAACCAAGTGATGCTAATTTCTGATCAAAACGAACGCTGGCTCGCTGTCCAAGATGTCTTAGGACTCAAAATTTCTAAATCCTCTTTCCTCCAATCCCTCCAAACAGGCGGCTTTATTTCCGAAATCCCTGAACTCTCTTTCTATCGAGTTGTCCATCATGCTGCTCTCGAGAATCCAGAAGCAACCTCTCAATGGCTCCTCTCCCTGCCTGAGCAATCACTTCTTCCCCAGATCACTGATCAACTCAGTGATATTCTTCCTCCCCAAACGATTCACTCGATAGAAAAATCCATTGTCAAAAAATATCAGACCCAAAATATGCACGAACTACTTGTGCTAGGTAGTCAAGCCTACCAAAGATTACCCGAAGATCAAAAATTGCCCCGCAAAAGTCCTCAGTCACTTCAAAAGGAAATTTCTCTGATCCTCAAGGAGGGTAACTTAGTCAGCCAACAAAGATCTCTGATGCGGTCTATTGAGCAACTAGCAACATCTGACCTAGAAAGCGCCAAAAAACTGACCCTCGCAATTCACACCGCTTCGATAAGCAAGGCAATCCCCTGCAATATCGCGACTTCGCTCACCAGAGCATGGTCCTACTCAGATCCCGACTCAGCCTTAGCATGGGCTCTCAATCTCGATGATGAAAAAATGATGAAGGATGCCATCCTCGGGCTGATCCCTTCTTGGTGCTCCAAATATCCCAACCAAGAATTTGACCTAAGTCCTACCCCTCAGGCTCACCGAGACGAAATCATGGGGCTCATCATCGAAATCAAATCCTTGAAGGATCCAAAAGCCGCTACCCTTCTTGCCACTTCTCAAAATATAGAAGGCCAACCAAAAAAAATTAGCCGGGCAGCACAAGCCGCCAGTTGGTGGACCAAGCAAGATCCCGAAGAAGCGATAGAGTGGCTCGGAAACCACCCCAACGAAGCATTGAAGCAAAGGGTGATCTATGAAATTTGCAGTAGCAAAACTCTCTTTGACCTACCCAAGGTGACCGACATCGCCCTCAACCTCTCAGACAACGAAGCGCGCCGCCGCACCTTGATTACCCTAGTGCAAGATAGTCTCGTGACCGACTTCAACCAAGTCACCACCATTGCCTCAAAGCATCTCTCTTTCATGGAGACCAATGAGGTCACCAACATGGTCAGCCTTATTTTACAATCTTCCGAAGATCCGACCAATATCATCAATTACTTTGATCTCCTCCAATCACTAGCTCAACAACTAGCAAACCAAAACAAGTTACGCACCGTCGTAGAAAATTCATCAGAAAGAATCCTCCTCAGCCCCGAGAAAGCCCAGGAGTTTGTTCGTAAAATGGACATCTTCAAAACAAACCGAATGGAGCAACTGAAAAGGCAACTTCCAGACCAATAACCAACATCACTACATTCTAGCTGCCGTATTTAAATCAATTTTTCATTGCCCAAAACAGCAAAGACTGTT
>JAHDGN010000036.1 GCA_020627645.1 Akkermansiaceae bacterium | reverse complement strand
TTGATCTGAACCGCAACCTCTGTCGGATCCACCGGATAGGCCCATATCTCAGAAATCAAATCTTCAATCAATACCCCGTTTTTCATCTGCCCATCTTCCCTAAATCGAACCTGAACAATCAAAGGAGGGCCAGCCCCCTTCGATTTTCTTCGACGAAAAACCTTCCACATCCTCTGTTCAAGCTCACTCCCGCGCTCAACGTACCCATATAAAATTCGATCCGAATGACGAAAAGTCATCCTAAAGCAGACATAACGACTCTCATCGTCAAATTCATAGGTATAAAAGTTATCGACAGAACAAAAAACCCTCAATTGTACCGACTCCACCGAACGCTCCGTCACGAACTTTTCCACATCAACCGGCTGATAACACACCCAAGATTCCCAATCGACCAAAACCCCATCATCCGTATCTTCCAGTAGAATAGGGACCCTCTCTCCGCTCGCCCGAACCGCCAATGCCATAAAAGGACGATTCCGTAACGAAAGCGTCTGCTGTTCCACAACTTTCTGATACTCCATCACACTGACGTCCCTCTCTCGGTAATACTCCTCCATCAACGGGATCACCCTCTTCGGGTGCCTGACAAACTTCGCCTTCTCCTCAACCGTCGGAGCCGCAAAAAACCCTTTTAAGACTTCGTCAACCTCTTCCAAATGAAGGCTAGCCTCCTTCCTCGCCTTCATCTCTTCTATTTCGCCAATCAACTCGGTCTCGCTGCGATCATTTTCCTCAACAACAATCTCACCTGGACGATTCTTACCTGAAATTGCCCCCAACAACACCCAGGCCAAAACCGCTACCAATCCTCCCCCAAGAAGAACAAACCAACCAAGAGGAACAGGCTTTCTCTCCTCGCCAGCATCACCATCCGTCCACCTTTCCTCCGGATCCAAGATCACCTGCTCTGGAGCGACCTCTTCCTCATCTTCTCCCACCACCTGCTCCCGAAATCCAACCGCAATCGTCCCCTTTTTCTCCAATTTCACCCTCGGGCGCTCCTCAACTTCAGTAGAATCATCCAAACGAATCACCTCATCCTCGACCTCTGCCGAATCAGGAACCAACCGAATCGCATCTTGATTATGATCTTGTTCATCAGGACTCATATAGTGTTCCAGAACCCTGTACCCAAATGATCATCGACGCAACCCATCATAACATCTACAACTTTCTTATCTCAACACCGCGTGAAGCCAAGAATCCTCATCCTCACCGCCGGTTTCGGCGAAGGTCACAACAGCGCCGCCCGCAATCTCTCCCTCGCTCTCGAAAAAGATGCTGAGGTAAAAATCGCGGACCCCTGTAGCCTCGGCAACCCTCGAATCAACGCCATTCTGTGCCGCACCTACCGAGAACTCACTACCTACACCCCAAAACTCTGGGAGTGGATCTACCGACGCACCGATCGCTGTAACTTTTCAGACCCCCTTCCCATCATTGCTAAGACCGAAGACGCCCTCGCCCAACTCCTTCGTAATTTCAATCCCGACGCCATCGTCAACACCTACCCACTGTATCCCTACATGGCTCACCGACTCTTCCCTCAATTTCGCAAAGTCCCCAACATCACCGTCATCACCGACTCCATCGAAATCAATGCCGCCTGGACCCACTCCCCTTCAGATCACTTTCTCATCACCGACCCACACACACGCGAATCACTACTCACCGCCAATATCCCGGACCATAAAATCCATATCACCGGATTCCCCGTCCACCCAAGATTTGATACCCTGACGCCCCTCACCTCTCAGTCCCCCATCGACCCCTTCCGCGTCCTCTTCTTTCCTACCGCCAGATCTCCTCGCGTTGCAGACATCATGCGAGCCGTTCTCCAACACCACACCCGAATCACCGTCGTCCTCGGAAAAAACGTCCGACGACTCTTCCGAAAAACCAATCAGGTAAAAAAACAATTCCCGGACCGGGTTCGCATCGTCGGATGGACAAAACGCGTCCCCGAACTCCTCTCATCCCACCACCTAGTCATCGGCAAAGCCGGAGGAGCCACGGTGCATGAAGCCATCGCAGCCCGATGTCCCATGCTCGTCCACCATATCGTCCCTGGACAAGAAGAAGGCAATATCGAACTCCTTCAGCGCATCAAGATCGGAGCCCCCGCCACCAACGCCAAAACCATCAATTCTTCCCTTCAAAAACTCCTCGCTGACAATGCCAGCGCCTGGAGAGACCAAAAACGCCGAATCGAAGATTTTTCAAGACCAGCCTCAGCTCAAACAGCCGCCTCATTCATCCTCTCACAAACATCCCTACCACCCACATCATGACCTTCCTCTTTGACATCGGCAATGTCCTCCTCAACCTCCACTTCGAAAAGTTTCACCAAGCAGCTTTCAACAAATCACAAATCGACATTTCCCATGAGATGAACAGCCTCAAAATCCAGTACGAAACCGGCCTCATCACCACTCCCGAATTCATCAAAAATGCACGCCAACTCATCCCCCAGAAACTCACCTCCAATCAATTCATCGATTCATGGAACAACATCTTCTCACCAAACACTCCCATGTGGGACCTCGCCCAAAATCTTCATGATGCTCACCACACCCTCATTCTCTTTTCCAATACCAACCAACTTCACGCAGAACACTTTCTAAACACCTACCCCCAATTCTCAATTTTCAAACACCACCACTTTTCTCACGAAATTGGCTCGATGAAACCCGAACCCAATTTTTATCATTCTGCCATTGAAAAATATCAACTCAACCCAACCGAAACCATCTACTTTGATGACCTGCCAGAAAACATTACAACTGGCGACTCAATCGGCTTCGCATCCCACCAATACAATGCAAAGGACCATAGAAAAGCCCTCTCTTGGTTGTCAGGAAAACGATAAACACGCCCCCTAACCTCTCAGTAGACATGGCTCTCTTTAATTTTTTCAAGCGAAACGAAACTTTCCAAGAAATCGCAACATCAACCCACCCCCCTCTCATCATTGACCTCGGACGCTTTACCGTTGGAAATACTCCACTTGGCCAAACCCCATGGCCAGGCGACTTTTTCGCAAACCCTCTCAAAAAATCGGACTCACTAGAAAACAAAGCTCTCGGATATCACCTCCAATCCAAAAACAACCGGCTAGAATCAGCTTTCCTCACCATCCAAGATTTCAAAGGAACAATCCTAAACAATAGCTCAGCCACCCCTCTTTCGATCCATACAACCATCAGCGACATCCAATCTATTTTCGGGGATCCATACTGGACCGATGAGGAGGATGAGGAAGTCATTCTATTTTACGAATATCAAAACGGCACCATCGAACTCCAATTTGAATTCCCCGATTCGCAGCACCTCAGCTACATCACCCTTGGCATCAATGGGGTTCTCTCAAACCAAGAACAACGAGACGCCTACGGAATCACGAAACCATGGCCACCATAGATCACACAAAAACCGCTGATGACCACAGCCCTCAATGAACTTCATTCCGCCGTTGCTCCAACGTCCCACGAGTGACCCCCAATCTCTCAACCGCACCCAGCTTCCTGACCAAATCACTAGGCTCACCCTTTCCTTCAAAAAATTCTCGATACCACCTCACTAACCTAGCCCCTTCCTTACCCGATTCCTCCAACAACTCCACTCGGTAGTTCTCTAAACCCAAACCCAAAAACTCATCAACACTCCCAACTCCTGTCTGAGCTCGCCCATTGAACAAGGTATTTCGACACCCAACATCAGCCTTCAAAATATGCTCCTGACCGACTCGATCCCGCAATCTCACCGAATGACGATCACAAGGCTTCCCACAATCCTTGATACTCGTTCCACCATTGCTCAAGAACGTACAGAACACACAATGCTCCATATGAAACATCGGCATATGTTGATGCACCGTTAACTCAAACCAATCAGCCGGAGCCCCCCGTAACAGCTCTTCCACTTGCCTCTCATTTAGATCATACGAAATTGTCAGATACTCAAAACCACCATATTCCATCAACAAACGAGCTGTGACCGGATTAGCAACATTCAAGGAAAAATCACCCACGACCGGAATCCCTCTTTCGCGAAAGTACGAGATCCCCCCAAGATTTCTCACCAAGACACCATCAGCACCAGCCTTCTCCACCAATTTAAAGAAACCAACCTCTCTTGGCTTTTGAATTCTTGGCGTCGCCAAAAAAACCTCCGCACCTCCCGCCCTCGCCATTTCGACAGCCTCCCGATACTCGCGCAAATCCTCAAAATCACAATAAACCCGCCCAACCCCCTCATTCACCACACCTCTCAACTGATCCATCGAACGACACAAAACTCTTAGCTTCACCTCACCTCGCTCAACCTCCTTAACCTCAGGTGAAAGCCCGACCAAAGCCAACTGACCATCTCTCACCACCCTCTCATCCCTCAACTCCTCCACCAATCGACGCCTCAAACGATTCAGTTCCCCCAACGGCATCATCACCTCACCCTCCAACAAATTGTCCACTTCCCCCAAAGAAAACCCAGTCCCCCCCAAACGACCAAGCTGACTGACTAAAACCTCGTCATTCAGAGGCCTCCTCTCAGCTTTTTCCAAATCCACCTCGCTCTCAACTCGCTTCCCCCGACATTCTACAACCAAACGCTCACCCACCCTTCCCTTGACCACAAGATCTAAAACTTCACCTTTCTCCTCCAAACGACCACTCTTCCAACTGCGCTTCACCTCCCGCTCCAATTTCGGATCGCTCGTCTTCCACAATTCCCGCCCAACCACAACCTTCCCCCAATCAATCCCACTCCGACGGTCAAAGAACAACCTTCTCCCGTCCACCTTCCACACCGTTCCACCTTGCTCCTCATTCCGATCCTCCCCAGCATCAAAAACGAAACCATCTCCGACCCCCAAAGGAATCTCCACACCCCCCTTACCCCCCCCCCTAACTCGCCTTAGCAACCTTAACCCCCCACATCAACCCACCCCTCTCCTTTTGCCACCACCACCCCTGCCTTAGCCCCCCTCTTTTTCCCCCACTTCCCATGGGTCAACTTGGGATGATTTGTCCCCTCCAACCATCCCCTAGATAACCCTCTCGAAAACATCATCTCCAACGCATACCAATCCTCCTTCGTCACTTCGACCTCATCTAACGCCTTCCGATACACCCGCGTCACCGCCGCAACATACTCCGGACTCTTTAACCTCCCCTCAATCTTATAACTCACCACTCCAGCCCTTACCAAATCTGGAATCAGATCCACTGCCGCCAAATCTTGGGGACTCAGCAAATACCGCACCTCCCCCATCTCTCGATCTTCCCCATCCACCACCAACTCGTATGGCATGCGACATGCCTGGGCACACTCCCCACGATTCGCAGACCGCTGCCCCAAACTCTCAGACGTCAAACACTGGCCAGAGTAGGCCACACACAAAGCACCATGGACAAAAACCTCCAGTGGCACTTCCCCCTCTTTCTGAACCCTCGAAATATCCTCAACCGACATCTCCCGCGCCAAAACCGCACGATCCAAATCCAAAAAACCATCCACAAATGCCAACCCCTCCGGCGACGTAATTGTCATCTGGGTCGAAGCATGCAACTCCATCTCAGGAGCAATTTCTTGAACCAATTTCGCCACTCCCAAATCCTGCACAATCACCGCGTCCACCCCAGCCCGAGCCAATGTCTCAATCTGCTCGACCGCCCCCTCCAATTCACCAGGAAAAATAAGCGTATTAAAAGCCACAAACCCCTTCACCCCATGCCGATGCAAAAAATCCATCAATTCCGGTAAATCTTCCTCCGTAAAATTATCCGCCCGCATCCGTGCATTGAACCGAGGCATCCCAAAATAGATCGCATCTGCCCCCGCAGCCACCGCCGCTCGCGCACAATCCCAGTTCCCAGCTGGTGCCAACAATTCAGTCACATCGATGACCCTAAAAAAATTCACCCACCACTGCAACCCCCGCAATTTCTATTGTGGGAACACCTCTCCCCCAACACACTTGCATCTCAACCTCGCCACTCTATAACTCCCGAATGAGCATTCAAATCGGCCAGAAAGCCCCAGACTTCTCACTCGTCACCCTTGGAGAAAACGGCCCCGAAATCGTCAAACTCTCCGAAGAAATCGGCGAACAAAACATCCTTCTCCTCTTCGTCCCCATGGCTTTCACCGGCGTATGCACCGAAGAATTCTGCGCCATTTCCGCTGGCCTTAGCGATTACACCAACCTCAACTGCAAAGTCTTCGGGATTTCGGGCGACAACCCATTTGCCCAAGCTGCGTGGGCCGAAAAAGAAAACATCTCTCTCCCTCTCCTCTCTGACTACGACCACAAAGCAACCGATGCCTACGGCATCGCATACGATCAATTTCTCCCAGACAAAAACCTCATCATGGGCGGTGTCCCAAAACGCTCAGCATTCCTCATCGACAAATCAGGCAACGTCCAATTTGCTCAAGTTAACGAAAGCCCCGGCGACCTTCCCTACTTCGAGGCCATCAAAGCGAAACTAGCCGAACTATCCTAATCCCCCCTCGTAAATACACTTCACAAAGCTCGCCTGGTTCTGAAACAGGCGGGCTTTTTTGATGCCAAAAATCGCCACTCATGAAAATTCGGCGCCTGGCTCCGAGGCATCGCTCGCAACAAAGCTTTCCTTCACTGGCGATCCGCCAAACAAAAACCCCTCACTGTCAACAGCGACGTCATCGAAGGGATTGAAGAAATCTACCAAAACCTCGAACGATCGAAAGAGAACGACCACTGGTGGCTTGAGAGAACATCAGCACTCCAACCGCGCATCAATAGCCTATCCGCAAACCTAAAACAGGACATTCAACAAATCTATTTCATCCGCGAGAAAACCACCGATACGATCCTTCTCTTCGGCCGCATCACAAACCCTACTAAGTAATCAATCGAAGACCCTCAAATCAACATCGGCTACCCCAACCGTAGCCGATGTGATCAACGACTTGATTCACCGCCCAAATTCACTCCAAAAAAATCCTCCATCACCGCCTGATAAACCACTCTCTTAAACTCCGGGAGCCACCCCAAATCAAACTCTCCCGGGTCAATCCATTTCGCCTGCTCAAACTCCCTGGGCTCGCCAGTCAAATCCACCTCCGATGCCCCATCTCGAAGCCGACACAAAAAATAAGTCTGCTCCTGCCCCACATACTGAGCTTTCCGAGACGCCTTCTTAACCCGAACCTCCTCAGGATAGTCATAACGATATCCCCCTTTCACCTTCTCAATGGTGTAATCCTCGGCTTCCCAACCCACTTCCTCCTCAACTTCCCTCACTAAAGCCTCCTCCACCGCCTCCCCCTCATCTACCCCTCCCTGAGGAAATTGCCACGCCCCAGAAACCTCAATTCTCTCACAAACCAATAACTTCCCATCACTTCGGACTACCAAAGCAGCTACATTTGGTCGGTATTTTGCCATAAGGTCACCCTAACGACTCCACTCCTCACCCGCAAAATCAAACTTTGACGTCTCCCGCCAGCTAGGGAATAATTCTCGAATCATGAAAACCTCGATTCTTGTTCTCAGTCTCCTCACCCTAATCATCCCCCTCAACGCCCAGAACAGCAACCAACCAACCGAAGAAGAAAAAAAACAACTCGAAGGAGTCGATGATAGCCGAAACAAACTCCGTCGCTGGGAAGCAATCATTGGAGACGGCCACTACTCCGTCGCCCTCAGCGCCATCACTTCAGTCAGCAAACACTCCTACCTTCTCAACGGAAACGTCGTCGTCACTGAAGTCACCATCGACACCACCGGCAACACCACCGCTCGATTCTACTACCTCGAACCCCTCGCCCAGTCCTCAACCCTCAGCACCATTCAACGAATCACCAAACGAGCCGAAGAACTTCGCCAACAAGGCCGCGACCGAACCGGAATTAGCGCCGATCAAATGGTTCAAAAATCATACCCACACACCACTCACGCCAAAACCGTCGAATACCGCGTCCAATACAAAGTCGAACTCGATGCCCTCTTCCAATCCGCCTACACCGCCTGGACCCGCGCTCATGGACGCACCTTTAAAGTCCAACAAAAATGACCCTAGAAGAAATTTTTTCGCGCCAAATCACGTTTTAACACCATAATGATCTCAATGAAATCAACCACAAAGACCCTCCTGGCCACCTTGCTGCTCCTGAGTCCAGCTGCCCTATCCGCGGATCCTGCAACCAAAGAAAAAAAAGAACCTCAAGCTGATCCTCATGAATCAAAAGCAGCTGCCGACGCTTCAAAAAACAAGGAAACAGAAACAGAGGAAGGCGAAAAAGCAGAGGCCAAAGCCGACTTTGAAATCACCATCAATGGCAACGACCAAATGCAGTTCGACAAAAAATCCTTCGAAGTCGAAGCCGGAAAATCGGTCAAACTGACCCTCAAACACTCCGGCAAACTTCCAAAGGTGGCCATGGGGCACAACCTCGTCATCCTCAAAAAAGGCACAAACCTCACCACTTGGGCCACGAAAGCGATGTCTGCTCAGGCCAACGACTACATTCCCACCGACAAACCCTCACAAGAGCAAATTTTCGCCAAGACGAAACTCCTCGGCGGAGGTGAGTCAGACACCATTACCTTCACCGCCCCTGACGCTGGTGATTACGAGTTCCTCTGCTCTTTCCCTGGGCACTTTGGCGTGATGAAGGGCAAGATGACCGTGAAATAACATCACCCATTCTCACCAAGCGCGATCCAAAATGGCTCGCGCTTTTTTTATCCAAATTTTCCTTGCCCGAACTCCCAACCACTACTAAGTTGCGGCCCCGCCCGAAAGAGCGGAAAAAAAAGATCGCGGGATGGAGCAGCCAGGTAGCTCGTCAGGCTCATAACCTGAAGGTCGTAGGTTCAAATCCTACTCCCGTAACCAATGAAGGCCCCGTCGCTGTCAAAGCTCGGGGCCTTCGCCTTTTCCATCCCAAATCATGTCTCCCTCCCTTCAATTCCTCCCCAAATCAACCTGGCAAGAAATCGCCAAGCAACATCTCACCCAAATTCAGGAAATCACCCTACCCATGCGCGAAAGACGCGCACGGCGTGAAAAACACCCCATCCTCGACTTCCTCAACACATACTACTCCTTCTCTCTCGGACGCCTTGAAAAATGGCATCCAGGCCCAGGCATCACTCTCGAAGATGGTGACCGCGCTCTCTTCCCCGAAAAATATTATACCCATTCTCCTCACACCACGATCGCACCCCGACTCCTCACCGAAAAAGGACGCCAGCGACTCATTCGTATTCATAATCTCCTCACCCTCATCCACTCCCGCCCTCCTCACCTCGCCTGCCACGGACTCCATGAGTGGGCCATGGTCCACACCGGAGCAGATATTCGACACCGAGAATCCGCCCCCCTCAGACTCCCTCAACAGCAAATCGACCACCTCGTGACAACCCATCCACTCACCTGTTCTCACTTCGACGCCTACCGCTTCTTTGCCCCCACTGCAGCACCACTCAACAAATTCAATCCCACGCTCGACTCTCGCGAACAATATGAGCAACCAGGGTGCATTCACACCAACATGGACCTCTACAAATGGGCCTACAAATCATCACCCTGGATATCATCCCAACTCCTCCAGCAAACCCTCCAACTCGCAATCCATGCCCGCACCATCGACATGCAGGCGTCCCCCTACGACTTATCAGCCTGGAACCTCAGCCCCATCAAAATTGAAACCCTCGAAGGGCGCCGCGAATACCAAAAACTCCAGCTTCAACTTGCCGAAAAATCAAAACCAATCCGACAACAACTCATCAATCAACTCTCCTTAATTTTGCAAACTTGAAAAACTCCCTGCAATAACGAACGTATTCAGACCAATGACAAAAAAATTCACAACTGTAGCTGCGATCCTGCTTGGGCTCAGCCTCGCCGCCTGCAAACCAACAAAGCCAACGACCGAGAAACCTTCGGAAAACAAAACCCCTGCTGAGAATCAAACCCAGAACGCACCCTCCGATTCCAGTTCTCCGGCCGCCGAGAACTCTGCCGTGCAAACCGTTTCACTCAATGTCACAGGAATGACATGAGCCGCTTGCGTCAACAACGTGCAGTCTGCACTTACCGGAATCCAGGGCCTCGGAAAAGAGCTCAACGTCTCCAAAGGCAACGTGACCTACAAAGGAACCGCAAAAGCCGAAGACGTCATCGCCGCCATCAATAAAACCGGTCGATACAAGGCATCCTTGAAGTAAGCCAAGATACATAAATTTCCAGAAACCTCCCTATGTTGCATAGGGAGGTTTTTTTACACCCTTTGGCATTCCCTATTTACCCGTCACCAGCCATCATCCGCCCCATGATTCCAAACGTCCTCGCCGAGAGATACGCCGCAACTCAAATCCGAGAAATCTGGTCACCCGAAGGCCGAATCCTCCTCGAACGAGACTTCTGGATCTCCGTAATGAAGGCCCAACAAACCCTCGGCCTAGAAATCCCCTCCGATGCCATTAGCGCCTACGAAACGGTCAAAACCAAGGTTGACCCAGCCTCGATTGACCAACGCGAACGCACCACCCGCCACGATGTCAAAGCAAGGATCGAAGAATTCAACGATCTCGCAGGACACCAACACATTCACAAGGGGATGACCTCCCGAGATCTCACCGAAAACGTCGAACAACTTCAGGTTTACCGGTCACTCATCATTATTCGCAACAAAACAATTGCCGTGCTCTCCCGAATCTCCGAGCGAGCCACCCAATGGCAAGATCTTTTCCTCACCGCACGGACCCACAACGTGGCTGCCCAACCCACAACTCTCGGGAAACGACTCGCCATGTTTGGGGAAGAGCTCCTCCAATCACTTCAATCCCTCCAATCACTCATCGACACCTATCCAGTCCGCGGACTCAAAGGAGCTGTTGGCACTCAGATGGATCAACTCTCGCTCTTCAACGGCGACACCTCCAAAGTCGCCTCTCTCGATGAACAGGTCCGCACTCACCTCGGACTCCCTTCGTCATTCACCAACGTTGGACAAGTCTACCCTCGCTCCCTCGACCATCGCACCGTCTCAACCCTCGTCGATCTAGCCTCCGGTCCTTCCTCCCTCGCTAAAACCCTTCGCCTCATGGCCGGACACGAAACCGCCTCTGAAGGATTCGCTCCGGGACAAACCGGATCATCCGCCATGCCACACAAAATGAACTCTCGATCCTGCGAACGAGTGAACGGTTTCCACGCCATCCTAAAAGGTCATCTCACCATGGCCTCCAACCTTGCTGGAGATCAATGGAACGAAGGAGATGTCTCATGCTCTGTGGTCCGAAGAGTCATGCTTCCAGATGCCTTCTTCGCCATCGATGGACTCTACGAAACATTCCTCACCATCCTCAGCCAAATGGACGCTTACCCAGCAGTCATCGAAAAAGAAAACACTCACTACCTCCCCTTCCTCCTCACCACGACGATCATGATGGAAGCCGTCAAAGCTGGCGTCGGTCGGGAAACCGCCCACCTCGCGATCAAAGAACATGCTCTCGCTACCGTCAATGACCTCCGCAACGGACAAGCCAGCGAAAACAATCTCCTTCAACGGCTTTCAAACGACGAACGACTCCCTCTCGACCTGGCGAAACTTGAACAAATCCTCGCCGATGGACGCAATAACGTCGGACAAGCGAAGACTCAAATTTCTCATTTCTGTTCCCAGATCAAAACTCTCACCCAAAACAATCCTGAAGCTGCCTCCTATCAACCAGGATCGATCCTCTAACAATCAAAACCGGCCAGATTAAACGTGAAAACCCTTTTCACCCTCTTCCTCGGAATGCTGCTCGGCGCCGCTCTCACCATCGGAGGCTACCTTTTTTTCACCAAAACCAAATACGGCGATGATTCAGTAAGAGTCTCTTTCA
Organism: Akkermansiaceae bacterium; assembly: GCA_020627645.1. GTDB lineage: Bacteria > Verrucomicrobiota > Verrucomicrobiia > Verrucomicrobiales > Akkermansiaceae > SW10. The sequence goes on along the minus strand of JAHDGN010000036.1, from coordinate 3,547 downwards.
CCGAAGCCGAAGTCCAAAAAAGAATCGCAAAAAAATTCCCCATCGAAGAAAAGGTCCTCGACTACATCCCAGTGAAAATTCACGAACCGACCATCAAATTTCTAGGCGATTCGAAACGAGTAAAAGTTGACGTCAAAGCCTCTCTCGATCTTCCCCTTCTCAAAACAGAAACTCTCGACGGATCGTTCACCGGATCCATTGCGTATGAAAAAGAAGACAAAACCCTCAGACTCTCCAATCTCACCGTAGAGCAAATAGCGACCCATCGGCTCAAAGGAAGATACCAAGAAGCCACCAGGCTTGCCCTAACTGCAGCCGCTAGAAAATACCTTGATGACTACATACTTTACACCATCGAGCCCAAAGACCTCCCACGCAAAGCCGCCGAATTATTCGTCCAGAAAATCAACGTGAAAGACGGACGTATCGAAGTCGTTCTTGGTTTGTAGTTCACCTCAAGATTGACAACACACCACCTGTCCCCTAACCCACTTCCATCATGGCTAACGAAACAACCCTAATTCTCTTCAAACCCGACGCCGTAAAACAAAATATCGTCGGAAAAGTTCTCGCACGATACGAAGCGGAAGGATTTACCATCAATGGCATTAAAATGATGTCACTTTCGGACGAAATTCTCGCAGAACATTACTCTCACATCGCGGACAAACCATTTTTCCCATCAGTCCGTGAGTTCATGCAGGAAACACCAGTCATCGCCCTCGCACTCAGTGGCGATAATGTAATTTCCCGAGTTCGCGATCTTCTCGGACCAACTGACTCCAAAGAAGCCGCCGCTGGAACGATCCGCGGAGACTTTGGGGAAAAATCAGAAGACTCTAAAATGCGAAACGTCTGCCACGCCTCTGACAGTTCCGAAGCTGCAGAAGCCGAACTTCAGCGTTTCTTCAACGCAGGCGAAGTGGTGGCTCGCTAATTTCCATCAAAAAATAACGCAAAAAAAACCGTTTCCTACCCGGGAACGGTTTTTTTGAACCTTGTATCTAATAGACAACTCTACTCTTCCTCTTCAGGTGGAGCATCACGATTGATCCGTTCCAAAAGCTTCGCCGTCAAATCAGTCGCGTCTTTGGCATACGAAAGTAAAACAACATTTGCTCCGGAGGTCGCTGATTTATCAAAGATATAATCATAACCCTCTGCCTTCCCCACTTCCTTGACCATTTCTACGATCTCTTTCCTCAGTTCACCAATATCAACGTTAAACTGCTCCTGTAGAGCTGCGCTCTTACGCTTAACCCACTCCTGTCTTGCCTGAGCCAAATTACGCAATTCGCGAAACTTTGAGGCCTCCGCGTCCATCAACTCCTTCTTCTTCTCTCGCGGGAGATTTTCATTCACTGCTTCCTTCTTTAACTCCGCAATCTCCTCCTGCAATTTCTTCATCACCTCCACCTTCTCCATCTCCTGCTCACGAATTCCTTTCCCATATTCCGCAAACTTTTCCCGCAACACCTTCACCTTATGATAACTTCCTACCAAGACCGAAAGATCAGCAGTCCCGATCTTTGTCACTGTCTCCTCTTCTTCTTGCCCCAACGCAACCGGAGCGACAAAAGCTCCGAGCATGAACAAACTTACAATTTTCAACAATTTCATAACAACTAATTTGATTGAGACTTATTTCGATTTTTCAACCTCCTGCTTCGGAGCATACTTATTCAATTCCTTGAGAACCGCCTCCGTAACGTCAGTGGGATTCTTTGAATACAACAAAAAGGGAACCTGTGAGGACGTCAGTGCCGAATCATCAAAAACAAAGTCGAATCCATTTTTTTTCGAATAAGTATTCACCGATTTCCTCACCTGCTCGCGAATATCCTTCATGTAAATCATCATCTTATTTCGCAAAGCCTTCCCTCGCCGTTCCAAAAATTGCTTCCTCTCATCTTGGAGTCCTCTGAGCTCCTGATCCTTCTTTGCTGCCACTTTTGCTACCTGCTCTCGTTTTGACTTAGCTAATGACGGATCATTAAACTCACTCTCCATCTTTTTCAACTCCTCCGCCAAGGCCTTAATCGCGGTCAAACGAACTGCATCGTTCTTCTTGATTCGCTCACGCTCCACCTTTTCTTCTGCCTCAGCATCCTTGGTCAAGTGGTACTCATTCAACAATTTCGCCATTTTGACCGTTGCCACCTTCAATTTCCTGGGCTCTGCGCTCAACGACATCCCAGTCAACAAAAGGGCTCCAATCGCCCACAAAAACACTCGATTCATTCCAGTCTTCATATTTTTAAATCATTCATCAGCTTTCACCGCTCTCGGCGGGAAACTCGCATTCCGCCATCAAGACCTCCAGCTTCTTTTTCAATTCCGTCACTTCTTCTCGCAATCTGGGCAATCGCGCTAACGTTGCTTTATTCTGACGCTCTTGCTTAGCAGGCCTCGCAGGCGACCCCAGATAAATCCCTGGTTCTCTCAAATTTTTAGCCGCCCCACTCTGCCCAGCCAAAATAACCCGATCTGAAATCTCCAGATGCCCCGCAACTCCAGACTGTGCAGCGATTGTCACATAATTACCCAACTTGGCACTACCCGCAATGCCGCACTGACCCACTAACAAACAATGTTCCCCAACTTCCACATTATGAGCAACCTGAACCAAATTATCGATTTTCGTACCCCGACCAATCACCGTCTTTCCAAACCTCGCGCGATCAATACAAACATTCGCCCCCACCTCCACGTCATCTCCAATCTCCACCGTCCCCACCTGGGCCACTTTTTGATGAACCCCGTCAACAAACTCATAACCAAACCCATCAGCCCCAATCACACAACCAGGCTGCAAAATAACTCGATCCCCAATCACACAACCCTCTCTGACAATCACTCCTGGGTAAAATAAGCACCCTTCGCCCACTCTCACCCCTTGACCAAGCAAGCATCCCGAAGAAATTTTACTTCCCTCACCAATCACACAATCTTCCTCAAGAACCACCCCCGGACCAATCTCCACCCCCGGACCAATCTCCACCCCCTCCGCAACCGAAGCATGATCGGAAATCCCAGGCCGAACTCGATCAGCTCCCGCCCCAAAAAACTCAATCACCCTGCCAAATGCCAACGACGGATTCTCAACGACAATCAGCCGGGTTCCCTCTGGAGCCTGATATCGATCATTCGGAACCAAAACAACCCCAGCACGAGTTGTCGCTAATTGAGACTCATACCTAGAATTGCCCAAAAAACTAATCTCATCGGCACCAGCACCCGTCAAAGATTCAACCCCAGAGTAGGTCGAAACAACGTCCTGTTCGGGCTCAAGCCCGATCAATTCATGCAGAGTTTTCCAATCAAGCACCACCGCTCAACCTCCTCTTAGTCTTCTTTCCCCGCGTTGATCTTCTTCAACAAAAGATCGGTCAAATCAGTCGCCTCATCAGCATAAAGCACAAACGCGGTCCGCTGATTGGTCCGGCCAGAGGCATCAAAGACAAAATCGTAGTTCTGCTCTTTCGCAAACTCACTCACCTGTCGTTGAATTTTTTCCAAAATCCCCCGCATCTGACGCCCCATTCTC
>JAHDGN010000469.1 GCA_020627645.1 Akkermansiaceae bacterium | reverse complement strand
CGGGCGGGGCCTCGGACGATGCCGGGGCAGGCTCCAGTGCCTTGGAGCTGGGATTGGCTTGAGTCTTTGGTGGTGGTGATTTGGGGTTCAGGGGTGTCGGGTTGGAAAGTTTGGTGGCGGTGGATGGGGCCACGGGTTTGGAAGCGGTCGGGTGGGGCTGGGGTGTCGTGGTATTGTTGGAATTCTTTTTGGCGAGCGTTGATGAGGGGCTGGAGGGGAGTGGAAGTATTGAGGTCGAGGAGTTCGGGTAAGGTCAGGTAGAAGATGTCGCGTGGTTTTTCGATTTGTTGGTCGGCGTGAAGGCGGTGTCCAATTTGGAGGGCGATTTGGCGAATGCGGCCAAAGACGCGGGTGCGTTCGAAGCGGAGGTTTTCTCGGTTGCGGAGGATTTTTTTGGTTTGGTTGAGGAGCAATCGGTTGAGGGGGTGTTTGGGTGGGGTGGGTGTTTCGATGGGGGTGGTTTCGGTTTTGGGTCGGGTGGCGAAGGCTCCGATGGAGAGGAGGAGGGAGGTGGGGTCGTCGGTGAGAGTGGGGCTTTCGAGTTTGAGTTCTTCGAGGCAGCGGTCACCGAATTGCTCGAGGTATTGGTGGTATTTTTGGGAGAGTTCGGGGTGGTTATGAAGTTGTTGGAGTTTGAGGGAGTTGGGAGTTTCGGGATTGGCAAGGGTTTGGGAGAGTTCATGGTTGGGGCGAGAGAGGTCGGCCATTTCGATGATGAGTTTGGAGGGTTGGGCGGAGATGATGTCGCCGGTGTCTTGGAGGTGTTGGTTGAGGTTGGGGAGTTTTTTGGAGGTGATGCCGTAGAGGATCATGGCAAAGAAGTCATTGACCAGGGGGGCGTCCCATTTTTTGAGGAGAGCTGATTCGAGGTCGTGGTAGTGGTCGATGAGTTGATGGGGGGGGAGTTGGTGGAGGGGTGTTTTGAGAGGGAGCGTTTGGTTGAGGCGCTTGTGGAATCGGCGGATTTGAAAGGGAAGAGTGAAATAGCGAAAGATGAGGGCGGTGGTGGACTTGAGGAGGCTGAAAGTATCGAGAAGAGGGTGGGTTTTGGTTTCGGCGGTGATGGTGTCGACGATTTCTGATGGAAGAGGTTTTTTGACTCCCATCATTTTTTCCATGAAGGGGCGATTGAGGGAGAAGCCAGGGAGGAGGGCGAGAACGCGGTACCAGCTGTTGAGGTTGTAGTAGGTGCGACCGCGGATGAGGCCGAGCATGCGTTGGAAGGTGGTTTGGTTTTTTTCGATCTTGGATTTGGGGACGGAGAGGAGGTGGCAAAATTGGCGGTAGACGGCTTCGTAGACTCGGGTGGCGAAGGAGTAGGTGAGGGGAGTGGTGACGTCGGGGTAGGACTCGGCGATATTGGAGTTATCCCAGACGGTGGGAGTGTCGTCTGGATCGGGGAGGTGATGGAGGGTGGTGATGGGGCGGGATTGGAGGAGCCAGAGTTTGTTGTTTTTGTCGATCGCCCATTCGATGTCTTGTGGGGAACCGAAGTGGTGTTGGCACTGGCGGGCGAGGGTGGCGATTTGGGTGAGTTGTTCTGGGGTGAGGAGTTTGGATGTGCCGGAGGTGAGGTTGTTTTTGGGGTCCAGCGTGTAGTCGTGGGAGTTGGTTTGCCCGGAGACGAGAGATTCGCCGAGCCCTTTGACGGCGGAGATGAGGGTTTGGTTTCGTTGCCCGGTGACGGGGTTGGCTGAAAAGGCGACGCCGGCGAATTTGGCATCGATCATCTTTTGAATGATGACATTAACGGGTTGGGGGGAGGCTTCTTTTTGCGAGGTGTAAGTTTGTAGATGGTCGGAGGTGTGGGAGGAGCGAACTTTTTCGATATGGGTGGGGACTTGGTCGGGGGAGATGTTGAGGAAGGAATCGAATTGTCCGGCAAAGGATTGGGTTTTTCCGTCTTCGAGTTGGGCGGATGAGCGGACGGCCTGGAGTCCGGTGAGTTTGGGTAAGTCGTATGAACCTGGAGTAATAACAAACCACTCGGGAATGGTGAAGCCTGCCTGGGTGAGTGAGGCGAGGGCGCGAGCTTTTCCGCCGACAGGGTCGGTGGGTTGGCAGTGGTGCGGATGGATGATCATTTGATGAAGAGTGGTGAGAGTCCGAGGGTTAGGTAAAGAATGAGGGTCCAGAGTCCGGAGAGGAGTTCGAGACGTTTTCCAGGTTTAGAAAGTACGATGAAGATTGCTGAGGATGAGATGAGAATGGGCAGGGCGAGGTGGAGGGTTTGGGTTTGATAAGAAGCGAAGGAGGCGAGTGCTGTGGTCGCGAGGAGGGCGGAGATCCAGAGAAGGGTGGCTTTTTTAGGTGTCCATAGTTTACTATAGGTGGGGACGCCTGGTTCTTCGTTTTTTGGGAGGCGGATTTTACGGCCGAATTCGATGACGATTCCATTCGTGAATGAGGCGGCGAGGAACCAATGGAGGTTGGTTGGTGGAGTGGCGTT
>JAHDGN010000035.1:6589-15720 GCA_020627645.1 Akkermansiaceae bacterium | reverse complement strand
AAGATAAAACGCCTTTGAACCAAGGAAATCAATCTCAATGAGACTCAACTCCTCCTCTTCTGAAGTTGGAGCAATAATTTGAAACTCAGTCGGGACTGTTTTCTCATCAGCACCAACAATCGCCATGGCACCATCAAAAACCTCAACGAAGTTCCCATACGAATTACTTATTTTGAATCCCTGGCCCATTGAGGCAACGTGAAAAACCGAAGCATTGTTAGAGTCGGAAACACCCGAAAGACTCCCGCTAGTTGTTGAAATAAAATAGGTCTCATCAGAAATCTGTTGTGCAAATGAGACTCCACCACCGAAGCCTTCAAGCCCAAACAATGCCAAACCCAATCGAGAGTCCCCACTACTGGTTTGACCAATCATATTGACTGGGCGCGAGCCATTCACCCCTTCATTTCCGATCTTCATCTCACGGCCTAATCCATCTTTCAACAAAAAGTGCCTACCCACCAAATCTTCAGTTTTCCTCAAAACTTTATGCAGCCTAATTTTCTGACTCGAACTAACTGATGACTGCTTGAATTGAAATTCACCCAGATCATCAACGGCAAGAAACTCATCCAATCGGCTCCCACTCTTTCTAATTGCTATTGCCCCATCTTCACGGGGTTCAATTTTAAATCTGAGTGATGACGGCACGAGCTTCAGTGAACCTGACCAACTAACAATGCCTTTTCCTCCCGTTTCTGTTGACCCACTAGATAAATAAGAATCTCCCTGCCGAATAACAACTTCGTCTTCACCCACTCTCAAGAATTCGAAAACAGTATCTAAAGTCCGGTCCGGAGAATTAAACACAGCCCCCCCTTGCGAAAGCGATAAATATCCTTTGCCTGGAATTTTCAATCGATAAAAATTGCTGTCCATCAGAGCGGAAGGAAACATTCTTGAAGATCGAATAGGATTGAGGGTAATGGAAAATTTTTCAGCATCGGTGATAACCGAGGAAGTAGCAAAAAGCCTCCCCCCTCCCCGTCCTCGAAAAGGGCCAAGATACATCCCATTCGCTGCCAAAAAAGCACAACTCCCATCATCTTGGACTTGAATTGAGAAGCGGGCTCCGTCGTCAAAGACCCGACGACAACCTACGAACCCATCCTTAATCCCGAGATAGCACTCTTCGCCGTCCTTTACTCGCGAAGAAATTGAAAAACTGTCACCCCCAAGATGCCTAAGGAACCAATCAGATTCACTTGTGCTGACTTTTCCAAACTCTACAATATCTCCCCCAAACATTGACCGGATGGCTGTGTTCCTTGTCAAAAGACCTTCATCACGAGCCGTACCGCCAAGACCAATCAAACTAACACTAGCCCCCAGGAATCTCCGGAGAGCTGGATTCACATCATGTGAATCAAAGACAATCTCAAAACGAGCCGAAGAAAGTTGTGATTCAGCAGACGCAATAATTTCACCATCCGACATCACTTCGAGAAACTTTCCATTCGCGCCCTTAATACAAATCTCATGGTCATCTTTTTGATAAACCTCAAACAAACAATTCTCTCCAGCAAGTTGACTTAGCGTCAGACTGCCGTCTTGAGGACTCACACCAAGAAAACCCGGAAAATCATCATACCTCTTTCCAAAAAGTATATAGTAAAGATTAGGCTTATTGGCTGAAACCAACTCAATAGTCGTCTTATTTCGAAAACGCTCTTGGTTAGTAACTCTCACCACATTCTCCCCTGACACAACATCAGCAGACAAGACTCTATCACCAGAAACCAAAAGGCTTAACCTTCGATTCACCCATTGAGAATTAATGTGATTAGCGCTCTCTAAACGCATACCTTCACTCATTGAAGGCTCCTGATTCAGTTTTCTAGTGGGACCTGTGACAATTCCCAATAGCGGATCACGATTATAAATCACATCCACAATCAGTTGAATCGCCGGATTCCCATCTGCATCAATTACAACATCAGCTCCTTTCAGTTGAAATTGTGCCCCCTTTCCAATAAGCAGCTCTTTCTCGTCCCGATATTTTGACCAGGTTTTCCCAAGATAAATAGCAGGAACACCTTGATTACAACGGAGCATCAACTCAAAAGGAAATTCATTTGCATCTATTACCATTTCTAAGAAATCAAAACTAACCGCGCGCTGTATCGATCCCGATGTATAAGAGCGCTGCGGCTCAGAAATAACCACTCCTTCTTCGCGGACCCTTCTATTCACAAAATCCTTCACTGCCACGATGTCATTAATATCCGAGGAATTAACCTTCTCTATCAATCCCCTGATTTCGGGAGTAAAAATGGAAGGAAACTTTCTAGCAAGGGACTCGAGCCCTTCGCCCCTCCAGACGACCACGGGTAACTGCAGAGGTGAACCCTGCATTCGCGCTTCAATATATCTACTTGCTTCTTGCAAATGGTCTAGCGAATGACCATATGTGGTGGTCGTCCAATAGTTAACCTCAACCCTGCCTCGCTTAGTAAACTTTTTTACAACCGCCGCATTAAAAGCATCATAGTCCAAGCCACTATTCACATCACCAAAGTTCCCATAATTAAAACCATGGAGAAATGAATCACTAGTATTTTCTTGGTAGTGGAGGACAAAGACATCAGAGTCATCAACAACAAGACGAGCTAGTCGTTGTTGGAGGTCAGGAGAGAGTGCCCGATAATCCTCAACTGATCTGATTACTGTCTGCTCCCCCAAAGTATGTAGGGCAGTATTGATATGATCCATAGCAGATCGAATTTCAGCAGGCTCGACATGATCCCAAAGAGGAATTCGCAGAAGGCGCTCATCAAGCAAGGCCCTCAAAAAACCGTCTGAAAGACGATTGACCCCAGTCATCTGGTCTAACATTCCTAAAATTGGGGTTCTGTTTTTAGCTACCTTAAACCAAAGCCCTTCAACTTGAGTTACAGACATTGAATCAAGGACTGTGTCTCTGTCAAAGAAAGTGAAATGATTACCGTTTGTGAGGGCGGTAAAAGTCTGCGTCCCCATATTTACTGAAGGCGTGCGTGGAAAATGGACAGGATCTCGGTAATAAGCGAGCCCAAAGGCAGTCCCTGATTGCAGACCAGCAACAAGCCCATCACCACTGGGATCTCGTCTAATAGTAATGAGTAATTCTTCCTCGTTCATACCCTGCGGAAAAAAACCATGATCAAAGCAGTTACGCCCCAGACAAGGTTTTACAAAAAGGTTTTTCCCCCACTCAAACCTTTGACTCTTATAGACACCGCCAAGATTAGACTCTAAAACCTTTTTGATCTCATCTAAAGACGCATTCGAAGCATCTAGATCAAAAACGAAAGCCAAACCTGGCGCAACAGACTCAGATTCAGCACCAACGCCATAAACCTCAAAGGATATATTATTTTGTATAATAAAATCCTTAAAACTGCCTATAGGGCGATGAACCACTTCCATCAGTGCCTGAAAATCTGCAACACCTTTAAGCGCATCGGCCTCCTTAATCAATTTTTCAGTCTTGACAACCACATCAGATAGCAAGTCTTCAACTTCGTTCATCCGCTGAACAATTTCAATTTTTCGGGAGGCTGAGGTCCCAGTAGCTTCCAATTCTACAACCAGCGATGAATATTCTTCAGTATATTTAGCAGCGCGCACCTGCGCACTACTGATACCAGATTCCCTCGATAAACTTGAAATTTCATTAATACCAGAAACACCAGCTGAAGAAACTTTGGACGCGCTCCCCACCTCTGATTCAGGAATAAAGAGAGTCCCAATATCAAATACAGCCCGACCAAACCCACGCGCACGCTCCTCCCCAGTTGCGTCTTTTGGAAAATAATTCCTATAGAGTTGCCCAATAACCACGGTAGGGTGAGTTGAGACTGCAACGACTAGGTGTAATAAGCCATCTACTGTTTCAAATGGTTTAAAGACGAGATCCCCAAAACCAGCAACCATACTCACGCCGCCTTCAACAAGCCCTTCTCCAAACCCAACAGAATCTTTCAACTGGGTCTCATAGACCTGAAAGAGACTATTTAAGGACAACCCAGTTGTTCTGCGAATAATATTTGCGACTCGCGCATCGAGCTTATGGAGCTTCGCAAAAAACCAATCGGTGGCAGGATCTCTCACATCATCAGTCAAAAATTTACCTAGGTGGTCCCGAAAGTAAGTCCAGGCTTTTGCCCTAAAGGTTCCTTGCTCTATTTTCGCAAGAGGATCAATTACTCGAACTCCCACCTCTGCATAGGCTCGAATTTCTCCCGTTTCAGACGCGACTACTTGATCAACTATGCGGTAAAATTTTGCCCATCCATTAATTTTATCATGTAATTTCCCAAGAGCCGCCTGATTAGCCCTATTTTCTTCCGGTGTTGGAAATGAAATATCGGTTCCTTCCGAAGAGTCATCCAGTTTGTTACTCCTCGGCAAGAATGAAGCACTCCCCAAGACCTCCAACTCACTCCAACGAAATGCACTCAGCGAGGTAAAACGTATGCGTGTCACTCCCTGCGCCAAGAAGCCCCGAGTGTTGTTCGGGCGAAGCACTAACTGGCTCGTTGATCGGCCAGCAGATACGTTTGAGTGACCTCTTAAAACCTGCCAAGTTCCAGGCTGCCCCCACAGCTCAACCTCGACTTTCCAAGCCTGGTTTCCAGTACCTTCCCCAGGACTCCCGGCAAACGACCTAATTTCCCTGATGTTGTAGGAGTGCCCCAGCTTATAGCGGTCTAGTTCAAAAATAACCGAAGCCCCTTTTTGGGCGCTTCTACCATCGATCACATCTCTTCCTACGCTCGCCCCCACCAGAGTTCTTCCATCAAAAAGCGCCCCTGTCCGCCCACTGAGCCACGGGCCAGAGAAAGTCGCCCCAGGGCTATCAAGGATTAAGTTTCGAACTCCAGATTGGAACCGATTTGACTCCACTGTTGAGGTACTCTGGCCGCCTTCCCTCACAATTGAACTAATTTCAACCTCCCCCTTTCCGGCAGGCGCAATCCAAGCCCCTCTTGAGGGACGGACTCTTCCTGTATCGTAGATCCTTCGCACCTGTGTTGCAGTGAGCGCTCTATTATAGAGACTGACTCCCGATAATCGCCCATGGAAATGCTCATGACGCTCAGGAAATCTGCCAAAAGTCAAAGGGCTATCATCAACTAAAGGAGTGGCCGAAAGCTGAAATCGACTATCCTCAACCCCATCAACATAAAAAATCACTGTCCGATCTTTGCTTAAACTCAGAGCTAAATGATGCCAATCTCCACGTTGAAATTGCTTCGTGCTCCAGAAGACTTCGCCAGCGGGCTGTTTTGAGGTGCCAAATTGAAGCATCAGCCTCCGCTCTACCCCCTTTCCCTGCCAGATTCCAAATGTCCGACTGTTTACATCGCCTTTACCGATAATCCTACGCCAGTCGTGAGCTCTCGACGAAATCTGGACCCAAAAATCCAGAGTATAGTGATTCTGTAACACCTGATTAAAGGAACTCGTACTCGGAATATCAACCCTGTTGTCAACACCATCAAAGGTCGCCACTCGCCTCAGATTATCATCCACTAAATAACCTAAATCACTCTTCTTAAAATTGTGATAGATCCCATTGGCTTGGCCCGCACTGTCATCAACCCCTAGGGAAGGATAATTTTCGTCCAATAACCATCTCGCCATTGGTTTTGGTAAAGACTCTCGAATCACCGCACCGGCAAAGGTCGCCCACTTCCCACCAGCGGGACCATCAAAAACACCAAAGATCTTCCCCAATTCATCAGCAACAACTCGCTGAGCAAAAACGTCGCCATTTGAATCAGCATCAAGTTGACTCCCACCATTAACGCCAACGATCGAAAACATCCCCCTTTGCTCTCGTGAATGAGAAAAAAGAGCCAAGTCATACTGCCGATGCGGGACCAAGCCTTCAAATGACCATCTAATCGGCCCACTGTAACGGGTTGGAACCCCCTTCCTTAAAACCCAATAATCTCGACGGAGTGGATCATCACCACCACGTATCCATCCACCTGCTATTTGCTCCCTAGTGAGGTTGTAGCGGAACGTGATACCTTCGGAAGAAACTTCCTTCGTCTCCCCTGGTGCATTGACCGGAAACCCTTGCCAACGTTTCACACCTAAATCGCCAAGTTGCTCCCCAATGATAAAGGGGATCTCCTTTGGAAGTTGATTTTGTGGCCCAAAATCAAAAGCAGCTATCGAGGGGCCTGAGCCCCCCCCCATGCCCAACCGGTTCGTTGGGAAGGAAGAATCATTATCCAATCGAACCACCTCCGATATCCCACCAGAGCCTATTTGATTAGCTGCTGGTGGTGGACTCGTGTTCGATTCAGGATTGATTTCGGGAAGATTAGCTGCTGGTGGTGGACTCGTGTTCGATTCAGGATTGATTTCGGGAAGATTAGAATTAGACAGATCACTATAAATCTCGGTAATTTTAGCGTTCCAGCGCCTTGCCATACTCGCATAACCGTCGGCACTCGGATGATTTGAGGTGGAAAACCACCTCGGCTTAAGTGAATGCGTCCCTTGTGAATCGCCGTCACGGACGAAGTCTGAATATAAATCCACCAGATGCAAACGCCCACCATGCTCTTGACCCCGGAGCTTTGAGACAATCGATTCAACCCTTTGGTTGTAGTCAATCACCCAAGAAAAAACACTACGATAAGGAACAATTTTAGCCACAATTAAATGCGACGGAGATGAAGTAGAATGGTTCAAAATCTCACCAATAGCCGTCTCCAACTTTTTCGAGGCCTGATCCACAGACAAGGAATCTTTATCGTTTGTCCCAATCATCAACAGAACAACATCGGGACGAAATCGCTCCAGCCAATCTCCAGCATTCACAATAATATGTTCGATTCGAGCCCCTGCGAATCCAGCATGATCATCCTGCTCAATCTCTCGCAGATCTTCTCCAGGAGGTGTCCACCCAACAAAAGGACTAGGACCGGATCCACTTATTCCAACCCAATCAACTCGATCAATCACGTTAGCTTCACCACTTTTTGACCAAGGCTGCTTAGATGGCCCCACAAATCTGAATCTTTTTTGACTAAAAATTCCTTTCGTCAGAAGATCATATAAATTTCTTCGATAACCAAACTGAAAAGGGTGTGTTTTACTAGGGGAAGTCTCCGTCCACCCCGCTGTTATAGAATCTCCCATCGGCATGATCCGGAGAACCTCTTGATTGCTCTCAATCCCAGTTGTTTCAGTTACTTTATTGTCAGACAGTCTCGAAGATTGAGCATCAGCGCAAAAGGCACCAAGTAGGCAATAGCAAAAAGTCGCACCAAAAATTCTTGACTTTATTACTCGAAAGGCATTTATTATTTTTAGAAAATTTTTCTTATCAAAGATCATATGTCAATTGTCCGATTTTAGTCCACTTTGGGCCATTTCTGATCATTAGAACGATGTCACCCGCCTTTTATTGTGTGTTTTTTTAAATTTATTTTTTGAGAGGCGAATATTCTGAAGTTTTAGGGGCCAAATAGTTCCTCGAAAACAAAATCACCCCCTTGATCAACTCACACATATCCAAAAATTTCGTTAGATTCGCCAACTCTATCCATGGGGAAATTCGAACCCTCAACTTGCTTCCAAAGAACTCACTCTCAAATTCCGAAAACACCTCAACAGGCCCGAACCACTCAACTTGCGATCCAGCCGTGGAGCTTGTTCTTTTAAAAATCAACCTCTCCACTTGACCCAACTTCCACCCGATTTTTTACTTGGGATAGCAGATAATCGTAGAATCTCGCCCGCGACTTCTGAAACCTAGGCGGCGGCGCGCCTATTCACCCTGATTTAGTAGCTAGGCGAAATGAGAACCAAGATTGAGAAATCACACACATTTTCAATTCAGTAAATGACAGCCCCTTCTCTATCCGCCTCCTCTAATCCCACGGGATTCATTCCACTTTCGAATGCCCCAACGTCCACAGCCCCGGCACTACCAACACACTCAACGTCATCGTCAACAAAACCCCGGCACCACACAACAAGCCCATCGTTTGCAACATCTCATTCGACGCAAACAAAAGCGACCCAAAGCCCACCACGGTCGACAGCCCACAAAAGAAAATCGCCTTCCCCACCCCATTCCACACCCGGCTCAAATCACCCTGATTTCGCCTCAACGCAAAAACCAAATGAATACTGTAATCAATTCCCGTCCCCACAATCAACGGAATCGCCATACTACTCAAAAAATTCCAAGAACGCCCAGTCACCACCACCAAAGCATTCACCAAAATTAACACCACCAATAAGACCGACACCGTCGTCAACGCATCCTTCCAATTCCGAAAAACCACAAACAGTAAGCCCATCAAAATCACCGTTGCTGGCAAAAACAAAACATACAAATCCCTCTTCACCAACGGCAACAAGACCACCTGAAAAATTCCATAACTTGTTACCGTCGTTGAATCATCATTCAACGGCGCAACCGCCACTGCCGATTCGTTCGACAAATCATCTTTCAACTGAACCCTTCCCGCAAAATACCCGTTCTCATGGTAAAATAACCTCGTAAACTCATCCAACTCCCCGCCACCTCCTACCACTCCCTCCAACACCAACTCCGTCAACTCACGCCCCTTCTCGCTATACCCCGCCTCTTCCAACAAAGACAAAATTCGCCCCTTTCTCTCAGCCACCCTCTCCCAAACCCTCTCATTGACCTCCCGAGCACCCGAATTAGGCAACAACATCGTCGGCCATTCCGACCTCTCCAAAACACCAGATTCCTTCAAGCGACCAATCCGCTCCTCAACCCTCCTGATCGACTCCCGCAACTCATCCTCACTCTCCCCCTTCACCAACAACGAGAGATTCTTCCGCGACCAGGCCGGATACAAATCCTGGATCTCCTCCAATGTTGCAGCAGCCTCGCTCCGCTCCGGCTCCACCATCGACAAACTAAAACTCACCTGAGGCAACCCACGAATCGCAAAAACGCCCAAACACAAAACAAACAGCACTCCCAAGACCCAACACCCCACCCGCCCCGGCACAAACCAAGGCTTCAACAAGCTCTTCTTATGCTTCTGAGGAAACTTCTCCATCGCACACGGCATCACCCATAAACACGTCACCGCACCCACCACCAAACCAATCAAAATCAACCCCCCAAACTGCCTCATCCC
>JAHDGN010000035.1:0-6579 GCA_020627645.1 Akkermansiaceae bacterium | reverse complement strand
AAAACTGATGCCGTCGTCAATGCCGCCCATAAGATAGCCGGCCTCATCTCACGACGAATCACCTGCGCCCCACTTCCCACCTCCGCCTCCCTCGCAATCACCACCCCATAATCAATCACCAATCCTAACAAAATCGCAGCAAAACCCACACTAACCAAATTCAACGTCCCAAAAATCCAACCCGCCAAACCCAAAGTCACCGAAAACACAATCAACAAAATCCCACCCAAAACCACCAACTGCATCTTGCTCCGCTGAATCAACAAAAACAACCCACCCACAATCAACGAAGTAAACAAAACCGTCCCCGCCATGTCCTTCTCCATCCCCTGCCCAATCTCCGCACTAAAGACCGGACTTCCGGTCAGACTGTAATCAAACCCTTCCCTCTCGCCCATCCAATCGACCGCTGCTCCCCGGATCTTCTCCACCCATGCCGCATGCGCCTGATATCCCGGATCCAAATCCGACCGCGCAATCACCAATAACCACGATTTCCCATCTTCACTCTGTTGAATCAATTCACTCCCCCGCAATTGACTCATCGCAGGATGCCCCAAAAACCCCAAAGGATCATACAAGGCCATCGCCGCCTCCCCCTGATCAATGGAACTCACCCGCTCCTTCCCTTCTGCCACCAACTTCTCCAACTCCCCATCATCCAACAAACGACCCGCAAAACCATTCACCACCTCAGGATCTCCCTCCGCCCACAATCGAGAAAGTGTGGGCGCCACCAACTTCGCAAACCCACCTGGATCCGACTCAAAGCGCGACTCGAAATCCACCCGCGCCTCCGGAAGCCGCTCCCTCAAGAACATCGTCAACTCCTCCGCATCCTCCTCAAACACCTCCTCCTCATGCTTCAACAACAAAATCACCCGATACCCATCGTCAAAATGCTCCCGAAAGACCCGCAGCGCATCCACTTCTGGGATCCCAGGGGGGACAATCTCCAAAACATCCGTCGCAAATCGTAGCCGCGCCAACCCCGTGACCGCTACGACAACAACCAACAAAAGAACGAAAACGTTGAGAATCCGAGCTGGCACGGCCGAAGCCTGCCCGAAAAATCAAAAATATCGACATCCTAGATTGAGAAATTTTCCAAACCGTGATTCCTTCTCGCCCCATGCCCCGACAGATCATCACCATCCTCCTCATTCTCACCGGAATCGCCGCCGCCAAAACTCCCGAACTCCTCCCCTTCAAACAAGCCCTCCAAAAACAAGCCAACCACAAATCCGTCGTCGTCAAATTCCGACAAACCAAAAAATCCCCCGCCCTCTCATCCGACGTCAAAAAAACCGGACAACTCTGGCTCCTCCCCAAAAAAGCCTTTCGCTGGGAGCTTGGACAACCCGCCGAAAAAACCGTCATCTACAACGGAAAAGACGTCCTCGTCCTCGAGCACAAAACCAAAACCGCGCGACGCCTCTCCCCAAACAACAAAAAGGTCAAACCCCTCTTCCTCACCCTAGGCATGGGCGAAGACTCGTCATTCGAAAAAATGTCCTCCGCCTTCAAAATCAACTCCACCAACAAAGACAAAGGACGCTACGCCGTCACCCTCTCCCCCAAAAAACGCTCCATCAAACGCCACATTAAATCCCTCCTCATGCAACTCAACCTCTCCACCTCATTCACCGAAATCATCTCCTGGACCCAACGCGACGGCACCCAAACCATCACCGAATTCGCCCGCCCCAAAATCAACACCAACATCCCCGCCTCCACTTTCCAAGTCAACGAATCCAACTACACCTGGAAAAAATAGGGCAAACTCTCGACCTCATTTAGATCGGATCTTCCCCTGAACCGTCGTCCTCCATGGGCACTTTGACGACCCTAATCCTCCCCTCAATATCCTCCTTCCGACAATAGGGACTCACCGCTCCAACCACCGTAAAATAGGCTAGAGCCATGCTCACAAGCGTATAAACAGGGCCAATTCTTTCGTTCATTGTCACCTCAGAGGAAACCACCTCCAAAGAAGATCATCCATTACAATCCTCCGATTCCATTCTCATCAGATGCCCCCCTCGCCTCTACGATGAACATCCACCAACCAAGCCAAATCAAAAATCGTAAATCTCTAATCTTAGATCAAAAAATCTCAACCACCCATCGCCTGCTCGATATACCCCAACACCTCCTTCCTCCCCCCCCTCGTCGTCACCGACGTCTCAAACACCACCGGATTCCCATCAGAAAACTCGTTCATCGCCTCCAAAAACAACCCCACATTTTTCTTCACTACCCTAGGCTTCACCTTATCCGTCTTCGTAAAAATCAACCCAAAGGGAATTCCGCAATCCACCACCCATTCCACAAACTGCAAATCAATCGCCTGCGGTTCATGCCTCGAATCAATCAACACAAAGACCCCCCGCAAACTCTCCCTCTCCAACAAATACTCCGAGACAAATTCGTTAAACTGATCTCGCATCGACTTGGAAACCTTCGCATATCCATAGCCCGGCAAATCAACCAACGCCCATTTCCGATTAATCTCAAAAAAATTGATCTCCCTCGTCCTCCCAGGTGTCTTAGAAACCCGCGCCAAACCATCCTGGTTCGTCAGCAAATTAATCAACGAAGACTTCCCCACGTTGGATCTCCCAATAAACGCGAACTCTGGCACCCTCTCTGGTGGACAATCCACCAGCTTCACCGCACTCTTCAAAAACGTCGCCGATTGAACCCTCACAGCCAAAAACTACCCACCCACCACCAAAACCACCAGCTTTCGCTTTCATCTCCAACCAAAACAACCACCTCAGCCAAGTAATCGATATCAATCGGTGAAATTTGTGATTCTAATAACCCCAGCCCCAGCAGCCCGAAAAATGCCCATCTCCAAAACCGTATCATCCAAAATGCCGTCACTGACCTCCTCTCTGACCCGAACCCTCCCCGCCCTCGTCTTGCTGACAGCAATTGCCACATCCCAAGCAAAAGACGGAGCTGGACTCACCAAAAACATCATCGACGGCAAACGCCCAGCCGACGCCATCCAACTTGTCGGCCACAACGGCCACCTCTTCGTCCCCGAAAACCCCAAAACCAAAAACAACTGGACCTTCAAAGATGGCATCCTCACCGCCTCCCCCCTCTGGGACAGCCTCATCACCCCAGACCACTACCAAGACTTCCGCATGCACATCGAATTCAACGTCAACAACAAAGAAGGTGCTAACCGAGAAGCCAATGGCAACTCCGGCGTTTACATCCAAAAACGATACGAACTCCAAATCACCAACGCCCACGGCATCCCCAAAGAAGAATACAAACACAGCTACCTAGGTAGCCTCTACAAGCAAAAGAAACCCGACCAGCTCGTCGCCAAACCCGCCGGAGAATGGCAAACCTTCGACATCGTCTTCCGCTCCGCCCGCTTCAAAGACGGCAAACGCACCCAACCCGCCCGCATCACCGTCCTCCACAACAACACCCTCATCCACGACGACTACCCGCTCGAAAACAAAACCGGCGCCGGAAAGAAAGAAGGCCCCGAACCCGGCCCCATCAAACTTCAAGGCCACAACAACCCCGTCCAATTTCGCAACGTCTGGATCCAACGACTCGACCTCACCCACCCACCCAAACCAAAACCCGCCAAAAAGAAAAAAGGATACACCTACGTCGTGCCCTTCGACCAAGTCCCCCCCTCACCCTCCCTCAGCCCCAAACAAGCACTCAAATCATTCCGCCTACATAAAGACTTCGAAATCAGCCTCGCCGCCCACGAACCCGCCATCCAAAGCCCACTAGCTGTCCGTTTCGACGGCAATGGACGCATGTGGGTGGTCGAAATGCGAGGCTACATGCTCAACGTCAACGGCGACGGTGAATCCGACCCCATCGGACGCATCTCCATCCACGAAGACAAAGACCAAGACGGGTTCTACGAAACCACCAGCACCTTCCTCGACGGACTCAACCAACCACGATCCATCGCCTTCTACAAAAATGGCATCCTCCTCGGTGGACACGAAAAACTCTACTTCGTCGAAAACAACAACGGCAAAGCCGGAAAAATGACCGTCATCGACGAAAACTACACCCAAAATGCCAACGTCGAACACCGAACCAATGCCCTCCACCGCGGACTCGATAACTGGATCTACAACGTCAAATCCGACACCCGCTACCGCGAAATCAACGGCAAATGGATCAAAGAAACAACCTCCTTCCGCGGACAATGGGGCATGTCCCACGACAAATACGGCCGACTCTTCTACAACGAAAACTGGTTCGGCATCAAATCCGACCAACTCCTCCCCAATACCCTTCGCCGCAACCCCAACTTCCTCCTCAACCGCGACCACCGAGGCAACATCTCCTTCCGCGACAAACTCTACCCCGCCCGCCTCACCATCGGCGTCAACCGAGGCGGCGAAGGCGCCCTCGACTCCAAAGGACACCTCACCGCCGCCACCGGAGCCGCCGGCCCCGTCGCCTACCGTGGAGACCAGTTCCCCGAATTCTTCCGCGATACCGCCCTCTTCTGCGAACCCTCCGCCAACCTCGTTCGACTCGTCCACCTCATCCGCCAAGATGGACTCCTCTCCGGCGAACACCTCATGGGCGAAAACGAATTCCTCGCCTCCACCGACGAACGATTCCGCCCCGTCAACCTCTTCACCGCTCCAGATGGAACCCTCTACCTCATCGACCTCTACCACGGAATTATCCAACACAAACACTACCTCACCAAATACCTCAAAGAATACATCATTCACCAAAACCTCGAAACCCACCCACAATTCGGACGCATCTACCGCATCAAACACCGCAACCACCTCCGCGGCCCCAAACCCAACATGCTCAACCAAACACCCCAAAAAATCGCAACCCACCTTGCCCACCCCAACGGCTGGTGGCGCGACACCGCCCAACAACTCCTCATCGACCAAAATGACCTAACCATCGTCCCCACCCTCAACCAAATCGCAGCCGATACCACCAAACCCCTCGGACAAATCCACGCCCTCTGGACCCTCGAAGGACTCAACGCCCTCAACCCCAAAGCCATTCAAGCCGCCCTCAAATCCCAACACCCACACGTCATCGAATCCGCCCTTCGACTCTCCACCCAACTCAACCCCAAAGACGCCAAAGCCACCTGGCCAAAGATCAGCCACCTGGCCAACCACCCCTCTCTCGTCGTCCAACGCGAACTCGCCGCCAGCCTCGGACAAATCCCCACTCCCCAAGCATTACAGCTGCTCAAACAAACCCTCCAAAAACATATCAACCAACCCTTCTTTCGCGAAGCCGCCATCAGCGGACTCCATGGACGCGAAAGCGAATTCCAAAAACTCCTCGGCAATGACCTTCCCGACGCCAAATTCAACAAATACCTCACCCACGCCCTAACCCCTAAAACCACCGCCGTCACCTTCAAACCTCCTCGCGATAAAAATCACCTCCAATCATTCCAACGAGGCGAAAAATTCTACGTCCAATACTGCATGGCCTGCCACGGAGCCGACGGCAATGGCCTCCAAAACCTCGGACCTCCCCTCATCAAATCCGAATGGGTCAACCAATCACCCGAAAAGCTCTCCGCCATTCTCCTCCAAGGACTCATGGGCCCCATCGTAGTGAATGGCAAAAAATACACCCCACCCGCCGCCATGCCCGGCCTCAAAAACTCCCCCGACGTCACCGACCAAAACCTCGCCGATGTCGCCACCTTCGTCCGCCACGCCTGGAACAACCGAAAAAAACCCGTCACTCCAAGCACCATCAAAAAGGTCCGCAACCAACTCAAAGACCGCCAAACCATCTTCACCCCCGAAGAACTCCAAAAAACCTACCCCTAATACAACCCTCCCGTTCAAATCCTCAACCAAGCCCAACACCCCGCCATTCGTCCCCTATTCGCGAAAATTCGTGGTTTCCTAACACCAACTCGCAAGCTCCTCAACCAAGCCCCTAAAAAACTTTGCGTCTTTGCGCCTTTGCGGTCAACCCCCCTCAAACCAAGCCAATTCCTTCATTCTGCAATCTTTCATTCGTTCATTTCAAGACTTCATTGCTTCCTCACACCTCGCACAGAGCCCACTTTCTAAGAGCGGCTCATACCTCCGACACCTCGGACACATCTCATATTCCGTCTGCGAAACCTCTACCCCTAACTCCTCTCCCTCAACCACCTTCAGCTGACTCACAATAAAGAACTCCTTTGCAAACTCCTCGTCCTCCAACAAGTCCTTCACCGAGAAATTCCCCGGCACCGTCAATAAGACCTTGGCCTCGTTATTCTTCTTAAACACCTTCGCCTGCACCTTCTCCTCAATCGCGGCCTGAATCACCGATTTCACCTCCATCAACTTCTCCACCTTTTCAATCGCCTCCGAAGTTGCGTACTTCGCATTCACTTCTGGGAACAACTGCTCATGCACACTTCCCTCTCGACCCGCATGCTCCCAAGCCTCCTCAGCCGTATAGGCCAAGACCGGCGCCAGCAGCCTCACTAAGGCATCAAAAATCTCCCCAAACACCCAAACACTTGCCTGGCGACGCTCGCTTCCCTCCGATCTTTCGGCTCAGGCGAACCGGGTCAATCTC
>JAHDGN010000468.1 GCA_020627645.1 Akkermansiaceae bacterium | reverse complement strand
CCAATCCCATGTCATCCGCCAAAATCCCCCCAAAACCATTAGTCGCCAAATAAGCCAAAAACTGAAAACCTTCGACCTGATAAGGACGCAACGTCGCATTCAACTCCTCCGGAACATCAGGCGTCACGTCAATTTGAATATCCCGCGCCCGATCCTTAATCCGCTTCCAGGCCTTCGGATCGAACACCTCAGCCGCCTTAGGATCAGCCAACTGCATCGCATGCATCCGATGCGTCTCACCAGACAAATCAAACGGATCTAACCCCAACCGCGTCACCGCGTCACGCTGATCAGGATCCAACTTAATCTCCAACCTCATCCATGAGCCATCATCCATCCGCACATATCCCCCACGAGCCGCCACCAACTGACGAATCTGCGCTTTCGACAAATTCACCCCATCCACATCAATTACCACCCGTAAATCAAACCAATCAATCTCCTGATTCACAACCTCGAAGCGAATCGCCGCCGTAACAGGGTCACTAAGAATCGTCTTCAGCTTCTCCTCAATATCCAACTCCGTGCTCTCAGGCATCGCCTCAATCCACTCCGCAAACTTCTCCGGAAACTGCTTCGTAATCCGCCCCTTGAAGGCCTCCAACTTCTCATCGTAAGTGAGACCCATTTCCAACAAAATATCTGGAATCGGATAAAGCTTCTCACGCGCAAAGCGCAACAAGGCCTTCCCCTTGACCGGCTTCTGCTCCACCAACTCCCAGCCCGCTTTGATCAACTTCTCTTCCCGTCTCTCTTCCGCTTCCAATGCCTTCACGTCCACCACCAGGTGCTCCGTCTCCGCAGCCGTTAAACCTTGCTCCACCCACATCTTCAAATGAGGGAACAAGTCCAAATCCGTTACCCGCTTCGTCATTGAAGGCGGCAAGCTCGCCCCAATCTTTCGCAAAAACTCAACTCCTTCCAACGAATCGATCACCACTTTCGGAATCGAATACCTCGGCATCACTTCCGTCTCATCCAACCATCTCGGTGGCCCCGGAAAAACCGTCTCATCAGACTGATACAACTCCGTCCGACCAGGCAACAGCCTCACCGAGTGAGACACATGCTCACCCTCCTTCGTCACCAACTGCAAGGCAAAGGAATTTCCATCCAATGGATCATCATCGCACTCCCACTTCAACGCATCCTCAACCACCCGGAACGGCCGCTCATCCAAATTCACCATATACCCCTTCAGCTCCTTCTGGTGGAACAACAGGTTCATAAAGCGACAAGCATCCTCGCTCTCCAAATCTAAATACACCTCCCCAGTCTTCTCGGTATAGCGCAAAAAGTGCTCCCACAAAATCTGGCTCGCAGCATCCATCCGCAACGCCGAAGCCTCAAACATCTTCAAAATCCTCTCAATCTCCCCCTTCTCTCGCAAGGAAACCCACTCCTCCTCTCCCTCCTCCTTCGCTTCAACCCGCGCCTCGTTGATCGTCGAAATTAAACGAAACTCAATCATGTGCGGAACCTCCAAAGGAGGACGCTCATTCACACTCTCAATCCGATCGTACCAAGAAGAAACCTCACGCTCCTGCTCCCAATCCCTCATGCGCTGCTGCACATTCTCCAAATCCGTAATGACTTCCATGAAGTCCGGATACCTCAAACTCTTCTTATCAAAGGCATACGCCAGATAGTTCCAAAATTCGATAATATCCCCCGGAGGCACCGGCCAAAGCTCCAAAGGCTCATAACTCGCAATCTCCCACCTAGGATTTAAACGAACCATATCATGATCGTGGATTTCACCCTCAATCACATACCGACGGTAACGTTTCTCCACCCGAAAAACAAAATCCGCCTCCTTATCATCCAATTCCCGATCCAACTTCTCCTCAATCAGATCCAAAATCGGCGTATCATCAAACTCGTTCGGAGACTCCGGCAAATCCTCACCTCGATGCAGACGCTCCAACATCGTCGCAAACATCACAGCTCCCGCCACCTCCTCATCCTCGGCCGAACAGCTCCCAAACCACCGATTCCCCTGCAAACGCAACGTCGTTCGATGCACGCTCCCCTTGTCATCAACCCTCCCTTGAATGAACAGATGGTTACCAAAGATCTGAGTCACTCCTCCTTCTGACTGCAATTCCTCCCCCTTCTTCCGAGAAGCCTCAGGGAAACTATTCAAAAAATTTAACGTCGCCCGATCCGGGTTCAGAGCACTCATATTACTAGCCATAATTGCTATAAATCAGGTGTGAAAAAAACGCAGCCCCTCCACCTGATTATCCAGGCAAGCGGCGACGCGACCCGAAGTGTAAGACAGGAACAACAAATGATGCAACTGAAACTGCCAATGAAATCAAAATATCGATCATCGTCCAACTCCAAAACAAAATTCGACCCATAAAAACGGCGCCAACTTTGACCCATCAAATTGAAAAAATCACACCAATAAAAAAACTCAACCCACTAACCACTAGTCAGTTAGAGCCATACGCAAGAAGTAAAACAACAGCAGGAACACTTAGCA
>JAHDGN010000467.1 GCA_020627645.1 Akkermansiaceae bacterium | reverse complement strand
GAATACTGTGCTGCTGAAGTATAAAATGGAGTCTATTTAATTGTCGGATTAATAGTAGATTTGAAACCCCGTCGAGGTCTGGATCATCATTTACTCCATTCCTCGTTAGACTTGCCAGTCCTTGAGTGGATTCATTGGCCCAGACTTGATACGAAACTGGTTGGGTTTGAAAGACAGGGACCTTCGCAAAAGTCAGCGCGGCGTTGCCGTTCGCTCCATACATGATGCCCTCTTGGTCTCCATTCCACCGGCGCCCCTTGAGATAAGTGATGTAGGATGTTGCTGGTCTAGCTCTTAGCTGAAGGGTGATCCGACGTCCGCTCGTAGCTCCCGAAGTAACAAGATCATTGAGATCACCAAAGTAGATGAGCTCGTTTGAAGCATTATTCCACTCCGCCATGTTTTGGTCGAATTCTAAGACAAGGGTGTTGTGATCAAGAAACCAGGCACTTTGGAGGTTCGGAGCCTCGAGCGATTCAGCCGCGACCAAGCCATAATGATCGAGTTCGATCAGCGGAGCGAGGAGGTTTGTCAAAAATTGGTATCCAGCTTGATCGTAGTGGCATTCCGACCCAGGCCTGATACCCACAGAGCTCATAATCCTCATGTTCGAAAAAAGTGATGGAAGAGTCCGTTGGACCTCACGGAGCTCATCATTCCGAGTGTTGTCCCCACAAGCCGCGGGCCAAATCTGAAAGATATAGTAGTTCTGAATATTTGGAAAATCAACTTTCCAGGCTGCCGCCATTTCAACGAAATACTGCTGATAGAATTGATAATCGAATCCTGGATCTGGCCCGTCAGAGGCTTGATTTGCCTCTCCTTGGTGCCATATGACAGCTTTAATGCCGTGAGTGAGACGGGCATTTGTAATACGGTTGAACAAGTTGGCGTAAATGTGATACTTGGATCCCGGGCCTGCATTACCATGGTTGGCGGGATTGGGCTGATGCTGATCAATCCGAGTTCCTCCGACTGCTCCGTTAATCAAACAAATAGGCATGTCGAACCGATTGACGATACGGTTCGCAAAGATCCACCCCCAGACACCAACTTCCATCTCTGACCCCTTAATGACAGCCCCTCCCCAGCCTTCGGTGAGACCGTATGTCCTGATCCAAGGAATGGTGTCGAGATTATCAGGAACTTCGTTATCTGTAGCAAGAGCGTTAGATTGTCCTTCAATGAGAAAGGCATCTCCACAGACAATATTTTTAGCTGTTTCCAATGGGGTATCTATTCCATTGTTCCGAATCCCATAAACCACTTTGTAGATAATTTTTCCGGGATCAATCCCGACACTAAATTGGTAGGTGTTTCCATTGAGAGACTGCCTTACTGTCTTATATAAAGAGTCGCCGTTGGTGGTGGTATAGATTTTTAAGAAGACCTCATCGGGGCTCCCTCCCTGAGTGCCGTTGTAATGAATGAAACCCTGTCCTGTCGCATTCCTTGCGATAAATTGGTTATCGACGACTTTTTCGTTGGATTCAGGAATTCTCCCAATCCATACGTCTGAGGATGGTTGATTGACTGCGACTGATGTTGAAACAGTAATTGGAGCTCCTCCATTGGAATAAGTTAGCGAAATGCCTAGGTTCCCATCGCCTTGAGAGCGAAGGAGAGTCAGTTGGCCACCACTGGATTCTTTGATGACGGCAACATTTTGCGTTGACCACTGATAGCTTAAATTTGCAACACCCAATGATTGAAGCTGGACTAGGTTATGAATGGTAGGAGTAATTTTGATCGAATCACGGCCATTCCAATTCTTTGGAGATGAGAGAGTGACGACAGGGTCAGGAATGTTCTCCGTAATGGTGACTGGGATCTCTATTGAACGGGTTTCGTTCGGGAAGATTGCTCTCAGCTCGATAGTGTATGATTGATTGCCGCAAGTTCGCGAAGAGGCAATTGGAAGCGTGAATTGATCTGTTGCTAATAGAGCTGAGCTAGCACCTTCGTTCTTAAACCAGTATACCTTTTGAGCACCTTTGATATTTGCTGTAATCGTCGCTGTTGAATCACCCTCAGGAAGTATGATCGAAGAAGGAGAAGCCGAAAAAGCGTCTCCAGGCTGTACGATGGTGCCTACGAGCGTCTGAAGTTTCTTTTGGTTTTCATACTCCAACTGAATCCAATCTGGATGACGAGCGATGTTGGAAATTCGGACCTCGTCAATTTGGCCAGCGAAGTCATACAGATCGTCCCACCCTCCAATTTGAAAGTCGGACCTGGTTGGAATCTGCATTCGCCCTCCTTGTTGCGATTGATCGAGAATACCATTTATATAAAGGCGCGTTTCATCTCCCGAGTATGTGTGCACGACATGAGTCCATTCGGATATGGGCACTGAGTCCGTCCCAATGACTCCAGCTCCGCCAAAGTAGCTGTCCATTTCGATAAACCCTGGATTAAGGAACAGCATCTGAACTTTTTGTTCAAGTTCCTCCCTACCCCATCCGAGAGCAGTTGTTCCAGTAGACGATGGTTT
>JAHDGN010000466.1 GCA_020627645.1 Akkermansiaceae bacterium | reverse complement strand
GCCAAACTGGGACAAATTTCTCTTTCAGGAGCTTGCTGATTTTGCTGTCGGAGAACGTCACGGTTCTCGCTAATTTTCCATTTGCTCAGCAAAATTCTTCATTAAAATTCCCGAATAGTTGTAAAACCATTATTGGTTTCTGTTCCTCCTTAGATCTCTTAACAGCATCTTCGAAACTTTTTTCCCACACAAGATCAGTTTGGTTTGACCACTGCCCGGTTGCTCGACCTAGCGCTGTTTTGGCGCGCGCTGATAGTCTTGGATCATCAGAAGCTGACCACTTCCTGAGAGTGGGTAAAATTTCTTTTCCGCTTGTCGTGCAATGATCTAGCGCTGCAGACAAGATTGACGAATCAAGAGACATGAGTCCTTCTTTGATTTTTTGATAATCTGCAGATTTCGCAGGTAGAATACCCCCTAAGATCACAGAGGAAACGACAAGCGTTTTAGTTTTTGTGAATATATTTAACATCTCGACCATCGTATTAGATTTCTTCATTCACTAATGTAAAAGGAATGTAAAAAACGCCATCCTTGTGATCAGGTCATTTCTAACAAACGGATCAAATTGGTAGACGCGCACGGGGGCAAAGCCGATCACGAACCAACCATGGCCAAGTGGTTCTTTGTAGATCGATGGGGGAGAGGAGCGAAGGGAGGAGTTTTTGGAGTCATCGGACTCAAAATAGTCCGATGGCTGAGGAGAGCGAGAGAGTGGTGAGTTGTTTTTTTGGAATGAGTTTTTTGCCGATGTTTGACTGGGGAAAGTAGGCGATTGGGGTTGCGATGGAGGAGGTGTTGAGATCTGGGATTTGAATGCTTCCGGAGTATTTTTTTCCTCCCCAGGGGTCGTGATAGGTAACTTGAAATGAAGTTGCGTTGCGGGGGAGTTTTTTAGGGAGGCCGGTGATGACGAGATAGTGGCGTTTCACGGGCAGCCAGACTTTCTTGGCGGAGCCCTTGGTTGATTTGAAAGTCATTCTTCGGACACGTATGATTGGAGGGAGTCCTTTCTTTAGCGAACGGGAAAGTTGTCGATGGGTGTGTTTGAGAAGAGCTCGGGCGTTCTGCCGTTCGGATTGGAAGAAGAGAGTTGATTTGACAGTGGGCATTTTGCGGTGAGCCCGGAGTTCGTTGGCGATGGTGGTGAGGTCGGTAATGTTGATTCCGTATCGTCCATTCCAGCGGTATCGCTTAGGGTTCAGGGCTGAACCTTTTTTTCCATGTGAGTGGATGAGGGAGATGATTTTAGCGGTATCATTCGCCCCTTTGATTTGCTGGATGGATTTTTGCCATTCGTTGGACCCGGATCGGAAGGCGTCGATGAGGCAGGCAGGTCCACAAGCGTTTCCATTAGCTCGAAGTTGATTGACGGGAGGGGAAGTTGGAAGAGGAGTGGTTTGCCAATTTTTTTGGCCGTGGGAAAAAAGAGTGAAGATGGTGCTAAGGAGAAGCAGTGATTTGGTCATGTCGGGTGTTGTTTTGGGGCTTGGAATCAGTGGCTTGCTCCGGAGTCGAGATATTGCTAGAAATGTCAAGCGTGCCATCACGTTGGAGTTGATTGATTCCGGCAGCAATATTGGTGGTGTGTCGAGCTGCCCCGTTTAGGGTGGGGAGATTGATCGAGAAATTTTGGCCACCTACATTGACGTCAAGAGTTGAACCTCTCACGGTTTCGGTTCCTCGATTTTCGACAGTGATTTGGAGTCCAGCGAAGGGTTGATTTTCCTCGGGTAAGGCAAAGTTGTGTGAGGCAACGGCGAGGTCGTAGATGCCCGGGGTGTCATGATTGAGTGCTCGACCGATATCAAGGATTCCGGCTCCAAAGGCTGGGTCAGATCCTGGAACTCCTGCTTCGTTGGTGTTCGCGATGAGGATGTCGAGTGCTTGTTGGGGGGTGATTAGGTTCTGGCTCTCTGAGATGATGGCAGCAATTGTTCCGGATGGGTAAGCGACGGCGGCTGAGGTTCCGGAGAAGGAAAAGCGGCTATCGCCTTCGGCTGCTGCAAAGATTTCGAGTCCGGGAGCGGAGATTGAGAGGTTGGGATCTTGGTTAGAGAAGTTGAGGTGTTGGCCGATTCCATCCACGGCACCAACAGAGACGACATTGTCGAGCATCGCTGGTGAGGAGGCTCGTTCGGCTCCTTCGTTCCCTGAAGAAGCGAAGATGACGGCTCCTTTTTCGTGAGCGTAGTTGACTGCGTTTTGGAGGACATTGCTTCGGCCCGGTGATCCCATGGCGATGTTGATGATGGCGGCACCATTGTCGGCAGCAGCGATGATTCCTTCAGCTAGCGTGAAGGTGTCTGAGATTCCGGTTTCATCGGCAACGCGGACTGAGATGATTTCGGATGCGGGGGCGACACCTCTGAGGGCTGGGTGGTCACCAGCGATGAGCGAGGCGACAGCAGTTCCGTGGTCATGGACCTCGGCGCCTTCTGTGATTTCTGCCAGATTGATGTGGGTGATATTGTCAGGGAGGGCGATGTGTTCTTT
>JAHDGN010000465.1 GCA_020627645.1 Akkermansiaceae bacterium | reverse complement strand
CCCCCCCTCGGGCATTCCCCGCACCACGCGCAAACTCATAATGACTATACCTCCCGAACACCCCCACCTTATGCTCCCCAAGATCCCACCGGTACGATGGCTCCACATAATATCCCCACTGACGATCAGCGTCATTGTCCTCAAACGACTGCCCCTCAATATCCCAATGCGCCACCATCGCCCTCAACCCAAATCCCCCGTACTGATAAACGCCACTCGCTCCCAATAACAAAGCCTGATTATCCTCAGAGTTATCAGGCGAAATATCATTCTGAAAGTTTGCAAAACCACTCAAAGCCAATCCCTCAATCCCGTTATACCGGACCCGAGCACTCACCGCCCACTCACTCGCATCCGCCTCCGCCACCTTCTGACGCCCACTCCGAATTCGAAAGGCATTCGAATCAGCCAAATCTGTCGAAACCGACAAAGCCGAATGAAATCCCAAATCAAGCCCCAAGCCACTCTCAAACCCCTTCGTCACCATCAAACCTCCCTCCCACCAAGTCGTCGGGATAATATTCTTCTCCACATTATTTCGCTCCACCCCATAGAACGTATCCGGCTCATGCACCTCATTCAAAAGCCCCAAAGGCAACAAATACTGACCAACTTTGACCGTCCAATCTCCACCTAACAAAAATTCCACATACGCCTGCTCAATCTCAACCTCCCCCGGCTTCCCATCACCCGCCAACGAATGCTCCACCTCCACTTCCGAGAAAAACTTAATCCGATCCGTAAAGCTGTAATTCAAAAACGCCACAAACCGATGAAAATCAATCTGATCTTTATCACCCTTATTCAGATGCAACTCCCCGTATGCCCCGATACTCGTCCGCTCCCACAAACCACCACTACCCCCAGATGAATTCAAAAATTCCCCATCGATATCCTCGGCCGCTGTCGACGAAACCGCCCCCTCTTTTAAAGTTCCAAACCTTTTCTCATACGCTCCCAGCCGGGATTCCAATCGCTCCAACCTCTTGACCAACCCCTCATAACTCTGCCCCCCTGCCTGACCAACTAAAATAGATCCCAGGCCTGCGAATACCGCGTGTTTGATTTTCATCTCGAGGCCTTTCTATTGAGACTGAGTCTCAATACCAGCATTATTTTGCAAAAATCCCAAAAATTCTCCTCCCTCCCCCCTCATTCTAAGAAAATCGGGCCTCAAACCGTCTTAGCTCCAGCGCGTCAGCACACTTCACTCTTTAACTTCGCCGAAATATCGCGCAAATTCCCACCCTCCTCCCATGGAATTCTCAATTTCAGAACTCTTCGTCAAAGGCGGCTCCTTCATGTGGCCCCTCCTCATCCTCTCCATCATCTCGCTCGTGATCATCATCGAACGAATCGTCTTCTTCATCACCCACCGCCACCACCTCTCAAAAGCGATCGCCAAACTCGAAAAAAATCCTCCCGCCCCCAAATCCCCGAACCCACTCATCGCTCTCGGCTCCACCTTCGCCACCCAAGCCCCCGCTGGCGAAGAACACTGCCTCAACGTCACCGAACGACTCTCATCACGACTCATTCGACAACACGAACGAGGACTCCGTATCCTCTCCCTCATCGCCTCCATCTCCCCCCTCATCGGCCTCCTCGGCACCGTCTGGGGCATGGTCATCGCCTTCTCTAAAATTGCAAAACTCGGAGACGGCGTCACCCCAGGTGACTTCGCCGACGGAATCTGGGCCGGACTCCTCACCACCGTCGCTGGCCTCCTCGTCGCCATCCCCTCAATGTCCGCCGCCAAAATGTTCGAGGCTCGCGTCGACCGCCTCGTCACCGACCTCAACGAACTCATCTCCCACCTGCGCGAACGCTTCTTCCCTCACCGCTAAACCCATGAAAATCAGCAGAAAACGCCAAATTGATGCCGGGATCGACATGACCCCACTCATCGACGTCGTCTTCCAGCTCCTCATCTTCCTCATGGTCAGCTCACAATTCATCAAACCCAACCCCACCGTCGACCTCCCCACCGGCCCACTAGAGACAGGCACAAACACCAAAGAATCCGAACCCATCATTCTCACCATCTCCGCCAAAAACGAAATCACCATCGATGGAGAAACAACCACCATCCCCCAACTCAAAACCACCCTCACCTCCATCATCAAAAACACCTCCCAAAAAGACCTCCTCATCCGCAGCGACAAAAAAGCCGACGTCGGAAATTTTATCCAAATCCTCGAAATCGCCCGAAGAAGTGGTATCGTAAACCTTCAATACGAAAAAAAGCGTGAACCCGCTCAATAACCAACTCCCCGCCTGGCTCATCGCCATCACCCTCACCGGCGCCATCTACGTCGGCACCATCGCCTTTGGAAAAATCCGAATCGAACTCCCAAAACCCTCTTCTGAAACCGAGATTGTCACCATCAACCTCAACCCCATCGCCCCCCCTCCACCCGAAACCCCACCTGCCCCCACACCTCCCGAACCGGTAAAACCAGATCCCACCCCACCACCCACCCCCGACCCTGCAAT
>JAHDGN010000464.1 GCA_020627645.1 Akkermansiaceae bacterium | reverse complement strand
GAAGTGCGAAAAAAACCTCTGCCGAGTTGGCAGAGGTTTGCAGTAGATTTTTAATTGAGATTGTTGGTCAACGGCGTCGGCGTAAGAGAGAGAGTCCGGCGAGAGCAAACAGGGCAATCGAGGATGGTTCAGGAATCTGAGTCGGAGTTCCAAAAGCATCGATTTCAGCGATGATCGATCCTCCATTTGTAAAGCTGTCAGAGGGGTCGACAAAGTCGAAGCGGATGGCGTCAACACCAGAGGCGATGATTCCGCTAGAGTCAGTGAAGTTGACTTTTGTTGACCCGCCATCTTCTTGGCTGGTGCCGTCGAAAGGTTGGAAATCAACCGAGCCAATTGAGTTAAAGGTCGGACTGCCTACGGTGCGGAAACTGACACTGTAGACTTGGTGCATAAAACCGGCTCCGCTCCACGATGAGATTGTTTGAATATCTGTGATGTCGTAGCCAAGAGGGGCTGAGCTGAGGTCCAAAAGAAATTCTGCGGTGGCTGATCCGTTGGTCATCCAAGCCTTGCCGTTGACGGCTCCTATACCGTCAGCATTAAAGTCTCCTCCTGGCAGTCCATCGTTCAGACCTGCGACTGAACCGAGACTAGTTTGCCACCCTGAGGTGGTTGGAGTGAGACCATTTAGCAAGTCAGTTGTGCTCACATCACCTGCGAAAGTAATCTCGTCAGAATTTGCGTCGTCGGAGGGGTCGCTAGCCATCGGGGTGACAATGACAGCAGCATAAGTCGAGGAGATCAGGCCCAATGTGAGAGGCGCTAGCAGCAAATTTTTTGTTGCACTCATATTTATCGCTGAAATATGGGCCTGATTTTTTTTGGGGTCAACGACTTAATATTGATGAAGGTTTATCTCGAGGGATTTGTTTGGTGAGGTTAGAATTGGCGCATGAAACTTTTTCTACTCATCAGTGTTTCGAGTGTTTTTTTCACTTCGTGCTCACTGGTGACTACTCCGGTGAAAGTCTTGGGCAAGGCTGCAACAACAACAATAGGGGTGACCGGGAAGGCCGTTGGTTCGATGGTAGACGGGGAATGAAATAGGAGCGACTCCATTTAAATTACACGATCGTTGCCTCCATCGATGGGGATTTGGGCACCGGTGGTGGCGGAGAAGACGGGACCTGCAACTGTGGAAACCATGGCGGCGACTCCGGCAGAGGTGATTTCGGTGCTGAGAAGGTTTTTGGTTTTGTATTCTTCAACAGTCATACCGTAGCGGTCGGCGGATTTTTTAAGTGCTTCGTCGGTCCAGATTTCGGTGTCGAAGACAGCGTCTGGGTGGAGGACATTGACGCGGATTCCTGCAGGGGCGAGTTCGAGGGCTGCGACTCTTGCGAGTTGGGTGACTCCGGCTTTGGTGACAGAGTAGGCAGATGCGCCTGGTCCGGGAGCGGAAAAATTGCGAGAGCCGATGATGATGATGGAGGGTGAAAGGTTGGATTTTTTTAGGTGAGGGATGGAAAACTTGAGGAAGCGTTGAGTGGCAGTGAGGTTGATTTTGAGGTGGAGGTCCCAGCTGTCTTCGGGCGCGTCGATATATTCCCCAGATTTGAAGATGCCGGCGTTGGCAACGATGATGTCTAGGGAGCCAAATTTTTCGACTGTTTGGTCGATGGCATTTTTGAGGGCATTGTCGTCGGTAATGTCGCAGACGATTCCAGAAAGGCGATCGCCGGTGAGGTTTTCAACAACGGATGGGTTGATATCGAGGCCGACGACGGTGGCACCATCGTTGCGGAGTTTTTCGGCGGTGGCTCGTCCAATGCCTCCGGCGGCTCCGGTGACGATGGCGACTTTGTTTTGGTGAATGAGTGGTGATTCGGACATGGAGATGGGTTTTCTGAATTGAGAGTTATGCTTCGAGTGCGTTTTGGAAGAATTGGATGTTCTTTACTGGATCGTTGCCGTCAAAAATGGCCGATCCGGAGACAACGAAATTGGGTTTCATTGAGGCGATTTGAGGGATGGTCTCTTTTTTGACAGCTCCATCGATGCAGATGAGGAGGTCTGGTTTGAGGGAACGGAGGGTTTCGATTTTTGAGGGGAGGTCGTCGAGGAAGGCTTGTTTTCCTGTTGTTGGGCCGACCCCAAGGACGAGGACAAAGTCGATGAGGTCGAGGTGAGGTTGAATGGCTTCGGCTGGTGTTTCGGGATTGAGGGAAACTCCTCGGACAATGTGTTCGTGGGCGTTGAGTTGGTTTAGAGTTTTGGCGAGGTCGTTGGTGTATTCGATCGAGAATGAGATGAGATCAGCGCCTGCCTTGGCGAAGGCGTCGAGGTGTTTTTCGGGTTGATTGATGAGGAGGTGGACGTCTTTGAGGAGGCTCGTTTTTAGTCCAGCAACGAAAGGTGATCCGACGGTGATGTTTGGCCAGATATTTCCGTCCATGACATCGAAGTGCAAGAGGTTGACACCGTTGTCCGAGAGGGTTTGGAGGGCGGAATTCTGGTTGCCCATATCGTGGGTCAGAGTGGCGACGGAAAGTTGAG
>JAHDGN010000463.1 GCA_020627645.1 Akkermansiaceae bacterium | reverse complement strand
CTGTTGTTCGGAAAAGTTATAGTGCGGCCAACTCGCGACTTCATCCTCGTAGCAATCATCTCGGTCGCTGTCACCTCTGTAGAGCACCGATAGCTCAATCGTCGAATTCCATGGAAAGACACCCACATCAATAGCCACAAGATCGTGATCCGGCTTCAACTCCCCGAGTTTCGCCGCAATCGCTCGCTCAAGATGCGCCTGCCATTCATCGATCGTCATTGGGTATTTCTCGGTAGAACGTAAAAATCCATCCGCCGCTGACTCGAATTACAGATCAGCTCAGAAACGGTGGAACTCTTTCAAACTACAGAAAGACGTCGCAAACTCAAGCGCTGTCAGTGGTTGGATGCGATGCCTTGTTCGCTTTTGTTAGAATTTGAGGGATTGGACTTCGGCATCGTCGGGAAACAGCTCGTAAAAGCGATGGATGAGAGCAAAGGCCGCCTCGTAGGTCATGCCCCATCCCGCCACGCGATTCCCTTCCGCGTCGAAAAAGAAGATGTCGCTGCAGGAATAGCAAACCAAGGCATAGAAAGAGTCATCTCCCTTGTCGAACCGGATGGCAAAGCCAGGCGTAAACACGCAAGCACTCACGCCCGTCATCGAAGTCGGTGAACAAACGACTGTGGAAAAATACTCACGATCATCCTCAGATGCTTCGGTCTCAGAAGAGAGCCCGTAGCCTGCAACGATTGATTCTCCTCCATCGTTGATTCTATACACCAAAACGCGCTCTGGATCGTTTAGAGCAGCAATGATGCCTGCATCTTTGTAGACCAACTTCGGGTATCCCTCGATCTTTGCGAACCACGTAATATTGCCCTTAATGGTCTGGCGCTGGCGCTCTGCGAGGCTCCACTCGTCCTTGTGCTTGCGGAAGCCTGAAAACCATAGGATGAGGAACATGAGTCCACACCCTAGGATTAGGCCAGCAATGAGCTTCTTCATTTTCTTTGCCGAACAGTGTTTATTCGTAGCACAGTTTGGCTCACTTTCACCAAAATCTCCTGTACTCTTCGACAGATTAACCCACTTCTTTCCCCTTTACCAGAGGGATTTCCCTCTCCTTAGTTAAAATCTACGGATGATTCACAATACCGAACAAAATGAAATCATTTGTGCAGGGTTAGTACCGCTACACCTTTCCTGACCTTTAAGAAGTCAGGATAATCCTATAAAACGAATCACTCATTTTGATATCGACTTAAATAACTCACATGAACACATTGCACAAATGGACACATTTTCACCAAAATGCAAAATCAAGGCATGCTGGCGGAGAGATCTTGAAGCCTCTCGCAACCTCACCCCTCAACATAAAGTCGGCTACACCATGCTTCTGGGGTGGTTTGAAAACTTTCGTCTGAGACTGGGCCTCCCTGCCAATCGTCATTCCGCCATCCTTTTCTGGAAACAACAAGTCCTTCATCAAGACAAAACCAGACATCAATGGCAACTCGATCAATGGGCTGACGCCATCACTTGGTATTTGAATTGGCTCTCTGCTTGCCAAGACCTTGGCGCTGATCACCGGAGCGTTCCCGAACGTATGCGAGCTGCCGCCGACTCCACCGGGATGAGACGCGGTTTAGCCAAACGAACACGCCAAACCTACGGAAGCTGGATCGCACGCTACGGCATTTTTGCCAAAACTGCCAAATCCGCCATGGATCCCAAAACTGCCTCTCAATTCCTAGGATGGGTCGTCGAAGAAAAGAAGTGCTCCTACGCCACCCAGAAAATCGCCCTCAATGCCCTCGCCTTCTTCTTCCGCGACGTCTGCGGATTCGATGAAGTCCACTTTGACATCCACCTCCGAAAAACCCCAAAACGCATCCCCACTGTCCTCAGCAAAAACGAAGTCGCCAGCCTACTCAGCCAACTCGAAACCAAATACCTCCTTGCCGCCAAACTCCAATATGGAGCAGGCTTACGCTTGGGCGAACTGGTCAACCTCCGCATCAAGGACATCGACCTCTCACGCGGCTCCCTTACCATTCGCGGCGGAAAAGGCGATCAAGATCGCACCTCAATCATTCCCCAAAGCCTCAAAGATGACCTAGCCAACCACCTCATTTCTATTCGCAAAATCTGGGAACAAGATCGTAAACAAGACAAAAACGGTGTCGCCATCCCAGATGGACTTGGGCGAGGGCGAAAATTCTCTCAAGCAGGAAAACAATGGTCATGGTTTTGGCTTTTTCCTGCCAACTCCGATTCAACTGATCCCGAAAGCAAGATCAAACGTCGCCACCACCTCCATCCTCAAGTTTTCAATCATGCCATCAAACGTGCCGCCTACCGATCTGAGATCCATAAACGTGTCACCAGTCACGCCCTCAGACATTCCTTTGCCACCCACCTTCTGGAAAATGGCAATGACCTCCGCACCATTCAAACCATCCTCGGCCATCAAGATGTCAAAACAACCGAGATCTATACCCACGTCGCGAAAGGCTCAAATCAACTAGGAATTAACAGTCCCCTCGATCAACTCCCACCATCTCAG
>JAHDGN010000034.1 GCA_020627645.1 Akkermansiaceae bacterium | reverse complement strand
AGTTTTCCGTTGTAGATGGATTCGACAATGGCGCGGGAGAACTTGAGTTTGATTCGTTCGCCTTCGCCGTAGGGGCCTTTGATCCAGCCGGTGTTGACGAGCCAGACGTTGACTTTGTGTTGTTGCATTTTTTCGGCAAGGAGTTCGGCGTAGCGTGAGGGGTGAAGGGCGAGGAAGGGGGCGCCGAAGCAGGCGGAGAAGGTGGCGGTGGGTTCGGTGACGCCCATTTCGGTCCCGGCGACTTTAGCGGTGTATCCTGAGATGAAGTGATACATGGCTTGGGCCTCGGAGAGTTTGGCGACGGGTGGGAGGACGCCGAAGGCGTCGCAGGTGAGGAAGATGATGTCGGTGGGGTGGTCGGCGATGCAGGGGATTTGGGCGTTGTGGATGAATTCGATGGGGTAGGCTCCTCGGGTATTCTGGGTGAGGGAGGTGTCAGCAAAGTCGACATTGTAGTCGTCGTCGTGGATGACGTTTTCGAGGACGGCTCCGTAGTGGAGGGCGTTGTAGATATCGGGTTCGGTTTCGGCGCTGAGGTTGATGGCTTTGGCGTAGCATCCGCCTTCGATGTTGAAGATTCCGGTATCGGTCCAGACGTGTTCGTCGTCGCCGATGAGTTTGCGATTTGGGTCGGCGGAGAGGGTGGTTTTGCCGGTGCCGGAGAGGCCGAAGAGGACAGCGGAGCGATTGGTTTGGGGATCTGCGATGGCGGAGCAGTGCATGGAGAGGTGGCCTTTTTGGGGCATAAGGAAGTGCATGAGGGTGAAGATGCCTTTTTTCATTTCGCCCGCGTATTCGGTGCCGAGGATGACCATTTCTTTTTCCTCGAAGCAGACGTCGATGGAGGTTTTGGAGGTCATGCCGGTGGTGAGGCGGTTGGCGGGGAATTGTCCGGCGTTGTAGATGGTGAAGTCGGGCTCGCCAAAGTCGGCGAGTTCTTCTTTAGAGGGGGTGATGAGCATGATGGACATGAAGAGGGCGTGGTAGGGGCGGGTGCAGATGACGCGGACCTTGATTCGGTTCTGAGGGTCCCAGCCTGCAAAGGCGTCGATGACGTAAATTTGGTCACGAGTGTTGAGGTAGTCCTTGGCTCGTTCGCGGTTGATTTGAAAGGTGTGTTCGTCGATGGGGATGTTGATATCGCCCCACCAGATTTGGTCTTTGGAGGCGGAGTTTTCGGTGACGCGTTTGTCGCTGGGGGAGCGGCCCGTTTTTTCTCCAGAGTAGGCGATGAGGGCTCCGAAGGCGGATAGGGAAGATGTGGGTTCGTAGCGGATGGCGTCGATGTAGAGCCGCGAGACGGGGGCATTACGGACGATGTTCTTGGAGCTAAGACCGATGTGAGAAAGATCGACTGTGTTCACGGGGAAGAGGGGTAACATTTTTTGAGTGGGAGTAAACCTTTGTGAGTTGGTGATTTTGTGATTGGGGTGGGACTTGGGTTTTGCTTTTTGGCGATGAGTGTGGTGTTTGGGGGTCTTATTGTTCTGATGAGTGTTTTAGAGATTGAGGGTGAAAAGTTGAGGGCGATTGAGGAATTGTTGGAGGGTGTTGAGAAGCGTGAGGGGGTGGAGATTTTGTATGCTTGTGAGTCTGGGAGTCGGGCGTGGGGTTTTGGGTCTCGGGATTCGGATTATGATATTCGCTTTCTTTTTCGGAGGGGGATGAGGAATGAGTTGTCGATTTGGAGGGGTGGAGATGTGATTGAACTACCGATTGAGGATGATTTGGATCCGGGTGGGTGGGATTTGCGGAAATCTTTGGGGTTGTTAGCGAAATCGAATGGGGCGTTGTTGGAGTGGTTGCATTCGCCGATTGTGTATCGGGAGGTGGATGGGTTTTTGGGAGAGATGAGGGCCTTGGCGGTTGAGCAGTTGCAGGTGGCGAATTTGGCGGGCCATTATCGTGGGATGTGTCGTCGGGTGTGGATGGGATTGGAAGATGGTGGGTGGACGGGGAAGGGGTATTTGTATGCGTTGAGGGCACTGTTGTGTGCAAAATTTGTTTTAGACAATCGGAGGCCGGCTCCGGTGGTGTTTGAGGAGATGTTGGGGCTGTTGCCGGGTGGGGTACGAAGTGAGGTTGATGACTTGTTGGGATGGAAGGCTGGGGCGAGGGAGTCGGATTCTCCGGGGAGATTGTTGGGGGTGGAGGGGTTTTTGGAGAGCGGTTTAGAGGAGGTGAGTTGTTTGCTTGAGGTTGAGGAGAGTGGTGAAGTGGAGCGGGAAAAATTTGATAGCATGATGATCAGGTGGGGTGGATGGGGGAGAGTGGAAGGAGAGAAAGTGTGGGGGAGGGATTTGAGTTTGGAGCGGGTGAGGAGGAAGGATTTGTTGTTGTTTGAGACGGTGAGTGGGAGTCGTTCGTTTGGGACGGATCATGAGTTGTCAGACATTGATCTGCGGGGAGTCTTTGTTTCTCCGGTTTCAGTTTTGGGCGGGTTGCAGGGGGTGGATCAGGTGAGCGATGAGAAGAGTGATGAAGTGTATTATGAGTTGGGGAGGTTTGTGGAATTATTGGCCGCAAATAATCCGAATGTGGTGGAGTTGTTGTTTTCGCCTGAGGGTTGTGTGAGGTATCGGCATGAGGCGTTTGAGTTGATTCGTCCGGAGGATTTTTTGTCGAAGTTGTGTGAGAAGTCGTTTGGGAATTATGCGATGGGGCAGGTTCGGAAAGCGAGGGGGTTGAATAAAAAGATTGTGAATCCGGAGCCGGAGGAAAGGAAGAGGTTGAGGGACTTTTGTTTTGTGTTAGAAGGTCAGGGTTCGGTGAGTTTGGATGAGTGGTTGTTGAGAGAGGGGGTGGATGAGAGGGGGTGTGGTTTGGTTTCGGTGAATCATGCGCCTGGGATGTATGGGGTTTATGTGGGAGTTGAGGGGAGGGGGATTTTTAGTCCTAAGGATGAGGGGGCGGTGGTGTGTTCGTCGGTGCCGAAGGGAGTGGATCCAGTGGCTTGGATGGTGTGTCATGTGGATGCTTTTAAGGCGCATTGTAAATCGCATCGTGAATATTGGGAGTGGGTTGAGAAGCGGAATGAGGAGAGGTATCGAACGAATTCTTCGCATGGTCGTGGGTATGATTCGAAGAATATGATGCATACGATGAGGTTATTGGATCAGGCGATTGAGATTGCGAGAGAGGGGCGAATTTTGTTGCCGAGGGCGAATGCGGAGTGGTTGAAGCGGGTGAAGGCTGGAGAATATGAGTATGATGATTTGTTGAAGATGGCTGAGGAGCGGTTTGAGGAGATGGTGGAGGCGTTTCGGGTGAGTGGGTTGCCGGAGCGTCCGTGTTTGGATCGGGTGGAGGAGGTTTTGTTAGAGGTGCGGGAGGCGTTCGTGAAATTTTAGTTTGGGGGGGCGAAAAAACGATTGAGTTCAAGGTGAGTTCATCACTTGATGGCGTTGTTGTGGTGAGGGTTCTCTTTTTTTTGACTTTCCTGGTTTTTTCCAGAACTGGAGCAATTGAGGTTTGGTTGGAATCGGGGGATTCTCCGGTTCCGGCTCGAGAGGAGTTGTTGAAGGTGGTGGAGGGGGCTTTTGATGTGGATGAGGCGGCGAATGAGGTGTTGAAGCATTATCATCGCCATGGGTATCCGGTGGTGGGAGTTGGAGTGGAGGATGATGAGGCTGAGGGGGTGCGTTTGGTGGAAGTGGATGTGTCTCGATTTGGGGAGATTTCGGCAGAGGGAGGCGAGGTGTCGCGGGTGGGGCGATTTGCGGAGGATTACTTTGGGAAGTTGAGGGGGGAGTTTGTGAATCAGGGTGAGTTGGATGAGTTGCTGGAGGGATTTCATGTGAACCCGATGCATCGGGTGGTGCCTCGATTGAAGCCTGGAGAGGACGGGGTTTCGGTGGATGCGTTGTTGAAGGTTGGGCAGTCGGTGGATCAGCGGTTTTCGGCTGGTTTTTTTAATAGCGGGGCGGACCCTTTGCCGAGGGAGCGATTTTGGGTGCAGGGGGAATTTGCTGATTTGGGCGGGTGGAATTCGGTGACGACGGCGAAGTTGATTTTTGCTCCGGATGTGGTGGGGTTTCATGGGGTCGATTTGGGGAGTCGATTTTATGGTTTGGGTTCGGGCGATTTTGGAGTGAGGATGACTTACACGGGGGCGAAGGGGGAGATTCCGGGATTTGCGGGATCTGATTTTCTTTACGTGGCGGTTGGCGAGTGATTGGAGGTGGACTGAGGTGGCGGGGGTGGAAGGTTCGGCCGGGGGTGTCGGCGTCATTTCGGCGGACGAATAATGCGCTGGAGTTTGGGGTGCTGAACGTGGGGCGTCGGGGGTTGGCGAATGTCTTTCAGGTGACGCTTTCGGGTGAAGGAACTCGGAGGTGGGATTCTGGGATGACTAGAGTGTCTGGGGGAGTGGTTGTGTCACCTTTTGGAAGTGATTCTGAGCATGGAACATTGCGGCCTGGGGCAAAGGCGAGGTATGGGTTGTTGCGTGGGTCTATTTGGCATCGGTATGATTTGCCGAAGGGGTGGGATGTGGTGGGAAATGTGGGTGGGCAGTGGAGTAGTGAGCCGGTTTTGCAGGGGGATCAGATTGCGTTAGGGGGTGGTTCGGGGGTGAGGGGACTGCCGGAGCAATTTGGTTTGGGTGATTCTGGGGTTTTGGCGGGTTTGGAGTTGAGAGCACCTTTGATCACAGTGACGGAGGCCTTGAGAGTGCGGCCTTCGGTTTTTGTGAATACTGGGGTGACCTTTGATCAGGTCAATGAGACGGATGAGGCGGCGACGTCGGTGGGATTTGGTTTGCAGATTGGGTATGGGGAGGCGTTGAGGGCTTCGGTGCATGCTGGGGTTGAGTTAGGGGAGGGAGACGGAAATATTCATGGGCAGTTGAGCTGGAGGTTTTAGACGGTGAGGCGTTGAGCCTTGATGCACTGGGAAGGTGAAAAAAAACCGGCCACCTGTTCGAGTTGGCCGGCATGAATGGAATTTATATCCGGGCTAGTCGATTGAGGCTAACTCTTTCGCTTTTCGTAGGGAGTCTTCGGAGAGTTGGGACCCTTTTACGGAGAAGATTTTCCCTTTGACGGTTTGGAAGGTGAAGATGGGGTCTTGTTGGGCGGTGTCGACCTTGGTGAGTTTGGCTTTGATGGCTTTGCCTTTGAAGCTGGTCCAAGTTTCGAGAGTTGGAGATTTAAGTACGATGATGTCGTTTGTCACATCGTTTTCTTTTTCCTTGGGGGCTTCCTTTTTGGCTACCTTGCCGAAGGTGTTGTTTTTGATGTCTTCGCGAGCTGCTTTTCTGGCAGGTTTGTAGAGGTTGGTGTGTTTGTTGGAGGCGAGTTCTCGGTGGGAGTAAATGCCGTAGACTTTGGTTAGGGTGGGGTCGACGAGGACGACGTGTGGGAGGCTGCCTCCTTTTGTTCTGATCGCGGTTCTGAGTTCTACAGGGAGGTTTTTTTCTCAGTGTGGGTATTGATG
This sequence comes from Akkermansiaceae bacterium, assembly GCA_020627645.1. Taxonomy (GTDB): domain Bacteria; phylum Verrucomicrobiota; class Verrucomicrobiia; order Verrucomicrobiales; family Akkermansiaceae; genus SW10. The sequence goes on along the minus strand of JAHDGN010000034.1, from coordinate 10,420 downwards.
AGAACTGGGATTGAGACGCGATTGAGTGATTTGCTGGCCACTATACTGATGGTCCCGGAGCAGGTTGGTCAGGAGGGTTTGAGCTTGGGGTCGGTGATGAGGAGTCCGATCATTCTTTTCTTCTCTGTGGCGGATTTTTGGACTTCTTCGAGAGCCTCAAAGGTTTTGTAGTTTTTTGGGAGATTGAGAGCGACCGCCGGTAGGACGGTAAGGATCAGTAGGATTGGGATCTTCATTAATTATGTTCATATATAAAATGTGCAACTTTATGCGAGTGTTGTATTTTTGTGTTCATTCGAGTAATTTCTATTATTCCATTCAAGTTTTTGACAAACGAGTGGGATTGTTCGAATTTAGATTTCATGAAAATAGGCGGCTTTTTTGGTTTGATGTTGGTGAAAGTTCGAGGGTGTTTGCTTTGTGGTTTTGCTTCATTTCTTGCTCTGCCGTCTTTGGGTCAGGGCTCGGTGGCGAGGGTTTGGAATGAGGAATGTTTAGCGGCGGTGAGGGTTGATTTTCCGGCCCCGACGGTTCATGCGCGCAATTTGTTTCATTTGTCGGTGGCGATGTGGGATGCGTGGGCGGTTTATGATGCGGGGGCGGTGGGGTATTTGGTGAATGAGAAGGTGGTTTTGGGGGATGCGGTGGCGGTGCAATCCGCCCGTGAGGAGGCGATGAGTTATGCGGCGTATCGGGTGTTGAAGCATCGCTATCAATTTTCGACGAATGCGGGGGTGACCTCGGCGGCCTTGGATGCTCGGATGGATGCGTTGGGGTATGATCGGGCGCTGATCACCGAAGTGGGCACTTCTGCGGTTGCGGTGGGGAATCGGATTGCGGCGGCGGTGATTGCTTATGGTCAGGGGGATGGAGCGGGAGAGAGTGGGGATCCTGGGTATACGGATTCGACTGGGTATGCTCCGGTGAATTTGCCCTTGGTGTTGCAGACGGGCAATACGGTGTTTGGTTTCCCGAATGGATGGTGGGATATGAATCGTTGGCAGCCTTTGGCGTTTCAGGTGGCTTTCACGCAGAATGGTCAGATTGCGTCTCAGATTCAGACCTTTGTCAGTCCGCATTGGGGGGCGGTGAAGGGTTTTGGATTGTATTCATCGGATCGGAATGGGGATGGGTTGTATTTTGATCCGGGGGCTCCTCCGTATTTGGGAGGAGTGGGTGATTTGGATTATAAGCAGAATGCGGTGGAGGTGTTGGAGTATTCGGCCTTATTGGATCCGGCTGATCCGGTGTTGATCAATCTCTCGCCCAGAGTCAGAGGGAACAACCCATTGGGAACGAACGATGGGGTGGGACATGGGATGAATCCGGTGACGGGGGCGGCCTATGCGGATAACGAGGTTTTGCATGCGGATTATGGTCGTTGTGTGGCTGAGTTTTGGGCGGATGGGCCGGAGTCGGAAACTCCTCCGGGGCACTGGAATGTGTTAGCGAATGAAGTGACGGATTCGATTTTAGCTGATCCTGGATTGGATTTGAAAGTGGGAGGTGAGGGTCCGGTGGTGGATGTGATGGAGTGGGAGGTGAAGATGTATTTGGCGTTGAATGGGGCTTTGCACAACACGGCGGTGGCAGTGTGGGGGGTCAAGGCGCACTACGACTATGTGAGGCCGATTTCGGCGATACGGTATCTGGGGAGAACGGGTGATTTGCCGTTAGTGCCTGGCTTGGTGGAGGAGATTACCAACACGACGATTTTTTCCTATCATAGTCATCTGTCGAGTCATGTGGGTAAAATTGCGTTGAATGTGTGGCCTGGTGAGCCGGCGAATCCGGCAACGCAGTCGGGGGGGCGGGAGTGGATTTTAGCAAAGGATTGGTTGCCCTATCAGCGTGACACCTTTGTGACGCCCGCATTTGCGGGGTATGTTTCGGGTCATTCGGGTTTTAGTCGAGCAGCGGCGGAGGTGATGGCTTTGGTGACGGGGTCGGATTATTTTCCCGGTGGTCTTGCGGAGCACACCATTCCGGCTGGGGGGTTGCATTTTGAGGCGGGTCCGACGACGGATGTGACCTTGCAGTGGGCGAGTTATTTTGATGCGGCAGATGAGGCGGGGGAGTCTCGGTTGTATGGTGGGATTCATGTGTCACCGGATGATGGGCCGGGGAGGGTGATGGGGTCGAGGATTGGCAAGGCAGCTTATGGGCATGCGGTGGATTATTGGGATGGGACGGTTGTGAGTGAGCCGACTTTGACGTGGGTGGGAGCGGGAGAGTTGTTTTGTCCGATGGTGCCAGGATTGACTTACCGCTTGGAGAGTGGAACAGACCTGATGTCGTTTCCTCAGCTAGAATCTGGGCCTATTTTAGCGACCGATCACGAGGCTAACTTTGTGGTGCCAATGACGGAGGAGCGGCGGTTTTTTCGGGTTCGGGTCACTCAGTAGTTGGTGAGCATTTGATAGGTTGCGAGGCCGTTGTTGAGACCGTGCATCGCGATAGGGACCCAGATGTTTCCGGTGTGTTCCCGTGCTAAGCCCAGAACGATGCCTAGGAGGAAGATGTAGGCGATGATCACGGGGCCGTATTGAACGTGAAGAATGGCCCAGAGGAAAGAGGTGATGAGGACAGTGGGCACGAGGCCGAGTGGTGAATGACGCCAGCCGCGGAAGAGGATGCCGCGGAAGAGGAATTCTTCGACGAGGGAGGCGGCGAAGACCACGCCGATGATGAGGAGAATGGAGTGTTGAGTGGATTTGGCCATGGCGACCATTGAGGGTTCTTCGTCTGGGACGCCCAGGGAGGGGCCTAGGATAGACATCAGCAAGCTGCATCCAAGAATGACAGCTAGCCAGAAGGGCCAGTGCCACCAGGTGGTTTTGGCGTTTCCGAGGTATTCAAAGGGTTTCCAGCCGGGTTTGATTTTTCCGATGATGAGGCAGGCGGGGCAGACGGTGATGATGAGGGCAGCGCCAATGATGCCGATGAGGTCGCCGTCCATGATGAAATCGAGCATGTTTTTTTGGAGATTGGAGGGGTCGCTCGAGAAGATGTCTGGATTTTTGGAGAAGAAGGCGATGATGAAGATGATGCTGGTGACCATTTGCCAGATTCCGAAGATGGCGACGCCCCAGAGGAGGGTCCACCAGCCGTTCCATGGTTTTTTTTCGATGGGTGGGAGGGCGGGAGGTTGTGGAGTGGTTGAGAGAGGCGCTCCGTATGGGTTGTTGGTCATCTTGGGAGAAGGCTAGCCCGAATCTTTCATGAGCCCAGCTCGATTTCGTCCCATCTCATTGCATTTTAGGTCGTTGTCCTTGATTTCGAGGAAAGACAGAATGTTTATTCAGTTTTTCCCCGAAATCGGCGTCCGCCTAATGAAATGCAGTAATCTGAGGCGAACTCAAACTGCGTCATGACATATCCGGGCTTGGGGAGGATTTAAATTTTTCGTATGAAAATCGTTTGGTCTTTTTGGTGCGGGCTGGCATTGGTGGGGTATGTTGAAAGTGAATGGTGAGTTGGTGGATGAGGAGTTGGTTGAAGAGACGTTTCATCGGATCAAAACGGCGGAGGAGCAGAGGTTGCATGTGTCGTGTTGTGAGCGGGATCCTGAGTTTTATGCGCAGGCGGAGGAGGAGGTGGCTGATTCGATTTTGATCGCGCAGGAAGCGGAGAAGCGATTTGAGGTGATTGATGAGGAGGAGATCAAGCCGAGGTTAAAGGAAATGATTGATGTGTATCGTGAGCATGGGGCGTCTTGGGATATGTTGGAGGCGCAGCGAGATATGATGAGGCATGAAGTTGCGGCTGGGCTTCGGATGGATAAGCTCATTGGGGATCTTTTGGGGGATGATGATTTGGTGAGTGATGAGGAAGTGGAGGAGTTTTATCGGGACCATTTGGAGGAGTATCGGACGCCTGCGGAAGTGAGGTGTTTGCATTTGATGAAAGTCCTGAGTGAGGAGGTTGCGGTGGATGAGGTGTTTGCGAAATTACGGGTGTTGAGGGAGGAGATTTTGGAGGGGGGCGATTTTGAGGAAGTGGCGAAGCGTGAGACTGAGAAGTCGACCAGTGAAGTGGATTTGGGGTGGGTTGGATTTGATCGGACGACGAATCCCTTTGAAGTGATGATTTTTTCGATGAGAGTGGGAGAGGTTTCGCCGGTGATGGTTTATGAGCAGGCGATGCATTTGGTGAAAGTGGTGGAACGGAAAGAGGAGGTTTTGGTGCCGATCGATGAGGTGAGGGATGAGCTTAAGGAGCGGGCTTTGGGTAAGAAGCGTCGGGAGGCTCTGCAGAAACTGGCGGTGTCTTTAAGGGAAAATGCTGTGATCGAAAGGATTGACGAGGAGGGGTGAGATGTGGAGAGTCCTATGATGCGAGGAAGATATTTGATTGGTTCGGCTTTGCCTTTGGTCACAGTTGGTTCGGCAGGAGGTCAGGATTTATTGAGGTATCGGTATCAGTGGTATGATGAGGAGGATGGGCGGATTGATGTGGAGTCGCAGTATTTGGATTTCGAGAAGTCGTGGGGTGAGACGAAATTGGGTGTGAGGTTGGCGGTGGATCGGTTGAGTGGCATGACGCCAACTGGAACACATGCCATTGGTGATCCTGATACTTGGGAGTATGCAGAGATTGATGATGAGCGGTATGTGGGGGTTTTGACTCTGGAGCACGAGATTGATGATTACACGTTGACGTTTGAATATGCGAATAGCCAGGAGGAGGACTATCGGTCTCATGCGGTGACGGGGAAAGTGAGCCGTCAATTTAATGCAAAAAATACGACCATTACAGGAGGGGTGTCCTACGCGACAGATGAGGTGGTTGCCACCAAGTCGACGAATATTCCTGAGACCGAGGGGCGTGAGGTTTTAGATGTGAGTTTTGGGTTTTCTCAGATTTTGACTCCGTCGACCTTGTTTGATTTGAATTTGGGGTATGGCTATAGTCAGGGGTATTTGGCGGATCCTTATCGCAGTATTTCTAAGATTGAGGAGATCGCTTCGCCTTTTGGGGGAGTGATTCCGGTGACCTTGGGCTTCCCTGAGAGCCGTCCGGATGAGTTACACCGGTTCGTAGCGAAGGCGACGGTGCGCCAGTATTTTGAGAAGGCAGATGCGGCCTTAAAGTTCTCGTATCGTCTGTTTGGAAATAGCGACAGTGTGGTCGGGCACACATTGGAGGCGAAGTGGATTCAGCAAGTGACCAAAGGGTTGAGCGTGAGTCCGTATGTGAGGTATTATCAACAGAGTGAGGCCGAGTATTATTATCCGACTCTGACGGGAACGGGTTTGAGTGAGGCGGTTGGTGGAGTGGGTTCGGAGCCTCATTATTCTTCGGACTATCGGTTGTCGAAATTTGAGTCGTTGACCTATGGGGTGAGGTTTGCGTGGGAAGTGAGAGACAATGTCACCTTAGATTTACAGGTCGAACGGTATGAGATGAACGGTTTGGGGTCGGGGACTCCAGACGAGTTTTTCCCAACGGCCAATGTGGTTTCGGCTGGGTTACAGTGGAGATTCTAGAATGGGTCAGGGGAATTTTGGGGCGGGATTGTTTCGGCTAAAGTTCCAGGGGTTGGGGACTGAGTGTGAAGTGCAATTTCGAGCTCCTTCGGTGGAAGTGGCGAAGGGGTATCGGAAGGGGGTGATGGATTGGATGAGGGAGTTTGAGGCAACCTGGTCTCGATTCAAGGAGGGTAGTTTGTTGTGTCGAATCAACAAGCTAGCGGGCAAAGAGGCGGTTGAGTTGAGTGAAGAGCAGGAGGAGGTTTTACGGTTGTGTGCTTATACCTACGAGACTTCGGGTGGATTGTTAGATGCGACGTCGTTGCCGTTGACGCATTTGTGGGAGAGGGCGGGCAAGGTGGGGGAAGTTCCGGCAGATTGGGAGGTGGAAGAGGCTAGGAAATTGATGGCTTGGCCGGAAGTGGAGTGGGGAGAGGGGCGAGTTTTTCTTCCGGAGTCTGGTATGGGTTTGGAGATTGGAGGATTTGGAAAAGAGTATGCGGTTGATCAACTGATACACTTGGCGAGGATTCATGGGGTTTCTGATGTGTTGGTGGATTTGGGGCGGGATGTGGGAGTGTTGGGACGTCCACCTGATGGGGAGTATTGGGTCTTAGGGGTGGAAGATGCGCAGAACGAGAATGAGGCATTGTATCGATTGGCCTTGTCGGGGCGGGCGCTAGCGACCTCAGGTAATGGGCGAAGATTTCGAGAAATTGGAGGGAAGAAGTTTGGTCATATCTTGGATGGTCGGACGGGGTGGCCAGCGGAGAATGACATTTTGACGGTTTCTTGTGTGGCGGGGGATTGTTTGTCGGCTGGATTGTTGGCGACAACGTGTTGTGTGATAGGGGCTGAAGAGGGGTTGAAGAGGGTTGACGATTTTTTTGAAATAGATGCTATCGTTCAGAGGAAAGATGGCGTAGGTTTTTCAGTCAATATTCATCGATATGTCTTGGGTTCTTAAATTTTTCTGTTTGCCGATGTTGTTTTTGTCTTCGTGTACTGTGGTCAATACGCCGGCGGGGCGTAAGAATCTGGCTCAAAAAGTGATGTTGCCTGAGCGGGATCCGTTGGGTGATGCGATGGCGGATCACATGTATTTTTCGAGAGAGGCATCGAATGGGGGGAATGGGATTGGTGGCGGTGGGTGTGGTTGTAACTAGGATTTCAGGAATTATACTTAGGGGAATTGTTTATGAGAGCGGAGATTATTTTTCAAAAGTCGTTGAATGTGATTGCGAGTGGTTTGGCCATGACTGCGCAGCGTCTTCCGTTCTTGAAGTCGCTTGTGCCGGTGGTTGGTGGTGGGGCTGGGGTGCAGGTGGCGGTGCCTCTGACGATGACGTTTGTGGGGACGCATTCTTTGTCTGGGCAGTCGGTGACGATTCAGCCTGTTGATGGATTTGTGAATCCAGCTGAGGGAACGGTGGGAGAGGAATTCTTTTGGTGGTTTACGTCCAATGCAAGTAATCGGCAGATTCGGGCGATCACGGTGGAAACCAATGGAGTGGCGGATGTTTATCCTCCGGGTTTAGGGTTGGTTTCGATTGCAAGTGGGCTTGTGAAGATCCAGGGTACTCCGACCCAGGCGGGCACCTATACGATGGTGATCAAGGGGTGGAGGTTTACTGATATCACATCGCCTACCAATTCATCGACGGCACCTTACGAGTTGGTGATCAATGTAGGGGGTGGTGTTGAGACGACCCCTTACGAAGATTTTGTGGCGAACTTTTGGTCGGGAGATGACCTCAGTGATCCATTAATAGTTGGAGAGCTGGCTGATCCAGATGGTGATGGGATTCAGAACATGATGGAGTTTGTTTTGGGTTTGGATCCGACGAAGGCGAATGCGATGCCGGGAGTTTTTGGTGTGGATCCGGATGATGTTTCAAAAATCAAGTACGAGTTTCCTTTGAATGAACTTGCTTCAAGTGCTCAGGTTGTTTTTGAGGAGAGCCCGGATATGGATGGGACTTGGGTTGAAGTGGATTCTTCATTGGTGACGCGGGGGACTCAATCGATTGTTTTGAGTGCGCCAATCAGCGGGAAGAAATTTTATCGACTGAGAGTCTCGTTATAAGATTTTAGTTGGCCTTAATACGGAAGAAGACTTTCTCGTTTGTATAGTTTGGATCGATAGAGACTAGGACGGTTTCAGTTCCATCATTGTGGGTTTGAATGATAGTCTGGGTGGTTGAGGCATCGGTAAACCAGTCGTCGGTTTCCATGGTTTCGGATAGCCAGATGGTGTAACTATACCCGGATAGAGAGGAGCTTCTTCGTCGGTAGGTGAATTGATTTGGGGTAGAAGTTGGTCTGACAAGGTTGTTGGCTGAGTTGCCGGTCATGGGGTTGAGTCCGAAGAGCCATTCGTAGCGATTGGTGAGGCTATCTTGATCGTAGTCAGCGTCAGGGTTGGTGAGGAGGTTGAAATTGAAGGAGGCGGACCAGTTTTGGTAGTCGGGTGGGATGGCGTCGACGGGAATTCCGAGGAGTTGGAGTTCGCCAATTTGGGAAGAAGATGAGTTTGGTCCGACGACGGAGGTGATGGTGAGGCGATAGTGTTTGAAGGGTTTGATGTTCGAGAAGGTGAACTTTTGATCCTTGTTTCGGTGATCGTTTCCAAAAAGAGAGGACCAATTTGGAAGACTTAGATTTTGGTAGAGGAGGGCCCAGTTGCCCTTGTTCCATTGTGGATCGTTATCGTTCGAGCCATGTAGTTGAATGCCTCTGGGGTCGCGTTCGGGGGCATGGTCTGAGGAGGTGATGACGAAGCTATCGACGATGGTAGCGCCGATGGTTGGGCTCACAATAAATCCGCTGGGGGCTGGGTTTGAGACGGATTGGGTGTCGTTGCTTAGGAAAAAGGTTGTGTTGTCGTCATCAATGGCAGATTCGGCTCCTTGATCTTCTCGGAAGCGATTTGAGGAACTGTTGATAATTGGGTCTCCTGGTTGGGTGAGGTCTGTGCCTGGGATAAAGTTGATATTTGGGTTGAGTTCTTGGTGAGTGACGATGGGGACGTAACCGATTTCTAGTCCAGCGGGTGGGGATACGATGGAGCCGGGGTCGATACTGGCTAGGTTTCCAAATTCAGGAGGGGCCATGTAGTTCCGGTTGATGGGCCAGTGGCGATGGATGAGTTCGATTTTTTGTTGAAGTTTTTGTCGTTGGCTTGAGCTGTATCCTGCGTTGGTGACGGCTGGTTGGTCGATGAATCGATACCAGTAGTAAGTGACGCGGGTGTTGTCGCCTAAGACGATCGTAAAAGGGCCGGCGGCGGGGCCGGGATTGGCCCAGTCAGGATTGGTGGTGTGTGGGGTTTCCCGAGGAGAGGTATTCGGAGGTGGGTCGGCTTCAAATTCGTGTTCGACTAGTCCGGTCGAAGAGGGCACTGCGGATTCTGGGATCGCGGTCCAGGTTGGTTCTGATCCACCGGTGGAATCTAATCGATAATAGTTCGGAAGAATATAGTAGTTTCCCTCTCTTCGGACGAGATCGGAGAACCATTCGTATCGAAAAGTGTGAGGGTGACTGTCGATGCCTCTCACGAGGCTTTGCATATTGATCTTTGGTCTGCTGTGTTCGTTGATCGTGATTAGACCAATACTTACTGAGCTGTGTAGGATGGGGTTCCAGCCAAAGTTTGTGAGGTGCTCGTAGGCTGCCTGATTGTTGAAAGTGCCTGAGGGGGTGGGGCCGCCGTTGAACCAGGAATTCACGTCATTCCAGAGTGCTCCTTTGTGGTATGATCTGACATTTTGTAAGGTGACGGTGGTGTTTGTGCCATTGGCTGGGAATTGGATATCTGCGACTTTGGCGTATTGGATGTTATTGTGAAAAGCGATGGCTGCAGGAATGTGTTGGATTTCCATGGCGTTGCCTCGGTTCGGGTTAGCATCAAGGGTATCTAGAAAGAGCCCTTCGTAGTCAGGGTTGTCGATGGCGGGAGCAGAGAAGAGATGTGGAAGAAAGAAAGCGACTGGCCCCTTGAAGTTGGTGGAATTGACAAAGAGGGTCCAGCAGTTGCCGCCGGTTGAGACATTGGCTCCGAGAGTGGTTGGGCTTGGGTCGACTAGGGGAAGATTCATGTATCCGTAGCCAAAGAAATCGCCGTGGGTGTTTTGGGCAAGATTGAGGCCGTCGGGGGGGGTAAACGAGGCGGTTACTGAGCTGGGCGATGCTGAGTTTTCCGGTGCGGGGGTCGTTCCAGTCCCCGGGGCCCCATCCGGGTCCGTCGGCGATGGCAGAAAATTGTCGAGCCACTCCGCCCATTTTGAATTTGGGAGTGATGTTGTCCTCATCAAAGCGAATATCGCGCCAGAAGCCGAGGCCTCCTTCAATCGTTGAATAGTATTGGAGTCCGTTGTTTGAAGGAGCTTTTGGGTATCCTGGTGGTTCCAGGACGGACATCCAGTTGTGTGGGAGTCCGGCTTGGGTTTGTCCTTGGGGGTGGAAGTTGCAAAACTCCCAGACGGCGGAATATTGTGAGTAACCCGCTCCGTAGTGACTGGGGACTTGTTGGTGGGGGAAATGAAAGAAGCCGAAGAAGCCGCCTTCTTGGATTTGGGAGAAGGCTGAAGAGGTTAGGAGGCAAAGGGAAGAAAGAAAGGGAAGGGCTAAGCCTGACTCGCTATTTGAGTTCGTGAAACGTCTGCTCATTGTTTTGATTTTGGGGGAGTTGGCTAGAATTCGGAGGTCTCGTCTAAACTCGTGGCCAAATTAACCACGAACGAAGATGGTCTTTTATTATAGAAATTGTTTGTAATTTTTCACGATTACAATGTAAGGGCATGATCATCAATCTTTTGTTGATTATTCGTTTCTTTGACTCGTTTCTCCTTGATTGTGATTGGTTATCCTATGATATTGCCAAGAGGGTATTTTTTGAGCGCAATTTTAGGCGAGGGTGGTAACATGGGGTTTCTTATGAAAATTGCTCG
>JAHDGN010000033.1:837-15939 GCA_020627645.1 Akkermansiaceae bacterium | reverse complement strand
GCAATTAACCAAGCCGGGTGGGTCAAAATACCACGCCTCCGAGGTAAACTTGCTGGCTGCTTCGCAGGGTAGTTCCAGTTCGACAAATCAATATTGTAAAACTTCGCAACCTCAACACCTCGCATTCTCAACCCGTGACGAGACATCGCATTCGCCGGACCATGCGCCGGAAAAGAGTTGTAGGGGGCCGCTGACTTCTGCCCCTTTGCAAACCGAAACACAAAATCCCCAATCGCCGTCTTAAAGTTATTGAGTGATCGCCGATCACTCCCCTTCGCCAAATTTGCTAAATTCACCCCCCGCATCTTCACCTCCTCCAAAAAAATCCGATGCTCTAACAAATCCGATTCCTTAAAATTTTTCCACGGCAAATCCTTAAAGTATTCATAGATCTTCCTTACTCGCCCCGATGCCCGCCCCATCGCCTCATTGTCTCCCGTATGAAAAACAAAAAACTCATCTGTTGTCAGCAACTCCTCGAAAACATTCGCATCCTTTCTCACAATATGCTCCACTAACAAATCAGCTTCTCCTAACAAACGGGCTTTTACCGCATCATACCGACCTCCAAATCTCTTCGCATCTTTAAAAATCGGAAACATTTTTGGATAACCAAAAAACTCTCTGAAAAATCGAACCTGACGAATTGGCAAATTCGTCACATTTACAAGCGTTTGAGAACTTGCCACCGCCTCATCAATCACGGCCCATTCATTTCTCTTCTTTAACATCCGGATCACCTCCCGCTGATAATCTTCCCTGGTTGACAGACGCCCCTCCTTCACAGCCTTTCTAAGCTCCGCATCCGGCCCCCGATCAGTTAACGCATAGGCCAAAGCATAACTCGCATCTCTCGGCGACATCATCCGCCTCCCAAACTCATCCGCCTCCCCAAATCCCGACTCGTGACGATAAACAAAATCGGTTCTCAACAAAACTGTTTGGATCACTTTTTTGATCCCCTCCAACGGCCCCATCTTCTTAAAATAGTAATCTGCCAGTTCACCATATTGTTTCAACTCTTCACCCGAAGGCTCCACCTCATGGACTTTTAGAAAAACCTCTTTTACCAACGACCGAATCAACTTCTCCGGAATACCCCCCCTCCTTTCCCGCTCCAGATCAGCTTCTTTTTCAAATTGCTCAACACACTTTTCAATAACCGCCTCATAGGTATCCCCCTTTCTTCGATGTTGCCTGATTGCAGTTACAATCACCTTCATCTCCTCAGCCGGCAAAGGACGATACTCCCGCTTCCGATGCTTCTGATCAAAACGATGCCTTTGAATCGAATCCCGAAACTCAGTATAGTAGTGGGTCAAAAAAGTCACCCATGTCCGAATCTCCAATTCACTCCTCCCTCGATAAAACCACTCTCTCTCACAAGCCTCAATCAACTTTTCGGAACTCACACCCTTGCCATCATTTCGGCGCACTGTTCGAAAGATCTCAACAACATCATCGCGCCCAGGCTTCGCCGAATCAATGTTAGGTTTTTTCACCCCTTTAGGAAGATCCCGAACCTTCACTCTCCGAAACTTCGGAAGAAGGCTCTGATTCTTTTCACCATATAAATCGATCATGACCCGACCAATATGAACATCTAAAAACCCCTTCCGGCGATTAAGCCGCTCCCGCAACGCGAGCTCATCTTTCATAATGAACCGCGCAGAAGGCAAACCCGCCTGCCCTCGAACTGCTTTCTGAACCAACTCCCCGGCCACTTCCTTACTATTCGAGATCATCGTCAACAAATGCCCTCCATTCAGAGTCGTGTAATCATAGTACCTAACACCAGTATTCCCTGGCAAAAGAAATGGGTTCGCCAAATTGGCTCTCCACCCCTTCCTTCCCGCAACCGCAACCCTTCTTCCGTCCAACTTAGTTTGCGGCCGCCCCCCTAAAACTCGATTCATTTTCTCCCTGAAGATATACTCGCTGATCAACCATCTCCGGTCATTTGTAAAGCCCTTCAAATTTCGGTACTCCCCACTAAACAACTTCTCGTGATCAACATAGTTGCCAAACTCAGGCTTCCTCAATTTATCTTCCAATTTTGAAGCATGATGCTTCCCCAACTCACGAGACAGCCAACCCAACAACACTTCCTTTTCCTGATCACTAAGGCGTTTCTTCTTTTTCGGAGGCATCTCCCCAAAATAAACCTGCTCCTGAACTCGATTCAACAGATCCAAGCTCTCCTCCAATTTCAGCTCCCCAAAATGATCCAACCGAATCTCCCCCTTCGCTTCCCATTCATCATGACAATCGTAGCAATAATTCTCAAAGATCTTATTCACCTGGGCTGGCACCCCAATCTTTCCCCAACTAATGGAGACAATCGATGAAATGAATAAAAAACCGAAAATTAACTCTTGTCGCATTAACTGGGTCTACGAATACCCTAAATAATAGTTTCTCGCAACAAGTGATGCGCGCGCCCCCTTACTCGAAGGGAATCTGAATCACGCGCTGCCCTCCATCCCCCAACGTGATATTACAATCCCTCAGCTGAGCCCCCAATTCTTTCATGTCCTGAAACCTCAGCTGATCGGTTTTCACCTTCCTTGGCCACGACACTCCTTTCGGAACAACAACCGCATATGAAGTCCCTCGTTTCTTCAATTGCGCTTCCAAATCCTGCCAATGCTCTGCCCCAAAAAAGACCACCCCCGGATTGTCCTCCGCTAGCAGGAAATCCAAGAACATCTTATTCCGCTGAGTCACTGTGATGGCATACTCTCTCTTCAAAAGAGGGTCGCCCTCCAACAATTTTCGATACTTTTCATTGTATTCCTCTGCAATAACAGTGAGCTGAGCAGTCAACTCCGCCTCATTGGCTTCAAAAACCTCCGCATTCCTAAGCCATCCATTCGACTTTGCGGCATTCAGTGCCTCCACGACCTTCTCCTCATATTGGCGCCCCATTGCGGTCAACGGACCAACTAAGGCACGGGTGCTTGCAGGAATCAGCTTCCAACTTTTTTCACCCAAAACTTTCGACCAGGTCTGGTGCACGATCATCCCCCCTCCTCCGCCAACCAAGTTTCGGCGCTCAACTGGAATCCTGTTGTAACGATCCACAAAAGTCTTAGACACCCCCTCAAGCTGAATATTTCTCACCCCATATCGACCATACAACCGATCAGAAATCCGACGACAGTTCTCCATCACCCGCCGAATATCTTCGGTCCCGGTTGCCGACAGGTGAGAAAACTCAACATCGTGAATAATAGGCACATAAATCATCTCTGGCTCATCCCCTTGAACAAAGGCCCTTGCAATCGCAGGGTGATTCTCATTCACCAACTCTTTGAGACTCTTGGGTTTTGGTTCATCTGGCAGTCTAGTCGCCACCCTGGAGGTCGCTGCAACCCACTCCCCAATCGTTTCAAAACCCTCAAAAGGACAAGCTGCATCGTCTGACAAAAACAGCGTATTGACCTGCCGGAACCGATCGACCAAATCAACAAAGTCCCTCTTCAACTCCTCTGCCTCTGCATATTTTATCGCCCCTTCCAACACTTTCGGATGATTAGTAAACTTAGAAATTCGATAACAAGTCGCATCAGTCACTAAGTCCCCTCTCTCTTTCCTCAACCAATCTAAGACCCCCTCTAAACGCCACATCGGCAATAAATCGCGCTCCAGTAATTCAACCTCGAACACAACAGCACCTTTTTCATCACCAAGAAATCGACGCAAATCCTCAACCCAAAGTCGCCCAATAAACATCCCCTGAGAAAGCTCCTCGGTTTGCTTCAAATACCTCTCTGCCTCGCCCCGTAACCCATGATCTAGACACCACTTGCCCAACAAACACAGCATTCCCACCTCACTCTCTCGATCAAGAGATCCCTTACCTCTCAAGCGCCTGATGATTAACTCATGAATCGCAAGATACTCACCAATATCACTAACGTCATCTGGATGAGGCAAAGCCCCAGTGAGATCAACAAAATTGCGCTCCCCAATACCCATCGAAAGATTCATCGTAGATCTCCTATATCGGCTTTCGGCACACCTTTTCCACAGTAACTGCTGATAATCCTCCTTGCGACCAAGACGCACTAAAGCACGAGCAACAATTTCATCCATCGCATTCTGCGAAGCATTAGCACCTCCTAACATCGCACCTTCATTCGAGCCACCAAACGAAGATTTACGAGTTCCCTTTCTCCTTTTCAAATAGGCATCAACCTGCTTCTCCGCAGCGTCATTCAAACCCTCCGCAAAATAGACCTCCAACAGTGTTTCCAAACCCTCACCAGTATAAACTCTCGGCCCCTGATAGCCTAAAAACGGCACCAAATCATTTAAGACCTTCTTTCTCTCTTCCCCCTCAAAACAGCTCAAATAGTCCTTCAATCCTTTTGGGCTGGCGGTATCAAGTAATTCCATCGAAATTGCCCACCGACCCAAGGCTTTCGCTAAATCCACACGCCCTTTCGCTTGGGCAATTTTCGCAAAAGTAGCCACCTTTCCCGTGGGATCATCAATCAATCCCATTCTGACCCGGGCTCCTTCTAGGCGCGTAGGATACTTCGAACTTCCGCGCCAATTTTGTAAAACAAACTCCTCCAATTGGTCCGCAAAGCCATCCGGTATCAAATCTGGCGATACCCGAGCTAACGCTTCAATCAACTCAAGATCGTAAATACTCAAGGCCGAACGCTCAGCCGCCTTCTCCATCATGCTTTTCACCTCGTCCGACAATCCTCGTCGGTGAGCATCTAGAGCAACTTGACGACAATACTCCTTCTCGTTCGTTGCCCAGCTCGGAGAAATTGTTCTCACCAAGTCAACCAACCATTCTTGACCACCTTCAACTTTAACAATATCCGAAAGAATTGAAGGTCCTTCCACACCAGTTACTCCCAGCAAACCGTCCTTCTTTTCAACCATCCGATCTGGAAGCATCAAGGTTCTAATTTGAGCTCGTCGATTTAAAAACACATCAGGGTGCCGGGTGTCAGCCGCATAAATTCTCGCAGCCTCCTTGAACTGCTCCTCCGTCTTAAGCATCCGAGCCGCATGAACCCGCCGAGCCCCAACTTCCACAAGATTTCCCGATCGATCAGACAAAATCGCAAGAGGGTCGTATCTCTGGAAATCTCTCTCCAACTCAAGAACTCGCTTTGTGCTTTCGCGGTCCATTAACCTCTGGGCTGGAATCCTCCACCCATATGCATTGAGGAAGTGAGGGAAAGCCGACAATGCTGCATCTGTCTTCTCATTACCAACTGGCATCGCCGCAATATTCTGCATCACCTCAAAAGCCTCCAAATCCCGCCCCGCATGCTTTAGCAGCAAAAACCCAACAATTCGCTCAAACGGATCCTCAGATCCTACAAACCCTTCCAAAAGAAGATCCAATTCAGCTTTTGGAAGAAGGTTAGCCGCCGGACGAAGCTGGGTATCGTGGAGAACAAAAAGCTTCCTAACATCTCCGCGCATTGAACGTAATGAGTTACGAATTGCCCTCTCATATTCCTGCCTCTTTTCAACATAATCAATTTCTTGATCTTCAAACCCATTCAAACCATCGAGTTCCTGATCTAATTCAGGAAATTCCTTTTTTAAGTCCTCAGTCAATAAATGCGGAGACAAAAATTTCACCAGATTCCCTAACCCCCTTTTTCGCTCTTTTTCTTTTGTGTCTTTCAAAATTTTCTGAATCTCACCGACCCTCTCGTCTTCGGGAACACTCTCCAACCAAGCACTCAGAATATTCGAAACCTGCCAAAAATTTTGATTCCAAGTATAACCAGTAATAAACTTTTTCAGATCTTCTTCTTGAAGACCTTCAATACCGCCATTCAGGGCTAGAAGATGATAATATGAATTTTCCATCAATCCGCCACTTCCTTCGCGACCAATCATCATACCAAACAAATTGATCGCTGTCGCACGATCCTGCGGACTCAAAATCGGCCAAGCTGCAACAAGTTGACGATAAAGCTTTGCTGGTCTCAAATACTGCCGGGACCGATCAAAACCAGCCAACGGTTCCAACTCACGTCGAAGCCGATTTAAATTTGTAAGAATGATATCTTTCACCAATTCCGGCCGACCAGCTGCCAAACCTGCTGTCACTAAAAGCTCACCATACTCTTGTGGAATCTGATTCACGTTCTGTCCCTTCAGCACCTCATCCATCAGGTCATCGTGCCCCAACATTCCTGACAAGATTCCAGCCACTGCCTTTTCCTGAATCGGTAAAGACTTCCTACGAATCTTTTCCGCCGCCTTGTCCTTCCCCTGTCCGAAAGCTCCAACCAATGGAACCATCCCATCTCGAACCCCATGCTTTGCCAAAAAGTTCCCAGCAGCAACCTTAGTTTGCCACTTCAACCTCATATCAGCTGCCTTCTGAACCACTCGGCGATCACCACCATAAAATTTGATCAAATCATGATCGACAGCATTAACCACTCCAGGACGATGAAACACAAAACCCACACGCCTCAACAAATCGACCATCACCATCAAACGACGATTCTCAGAAACCACCTTCGCTTTCGCTCCATTCTCTTCAACTCCCTTCAACTCATCCCTCACCATCTTCTCCAAATTTTTCACCATTTGTTCCCTCGCTTCCGCAGTCCTCGTCGAACCGATCAAGCTCCGAACCGTCAGGTCATAAAACTGATCCATCTCCGTCACCGACAGCTTGCGCTTTTGATTACCACCGCCAACAATCGGCATAGCCTTCCTAGGCAACCTAGATGTCAGCATCTCAATAGCTTCAAAGTATGTTTTCGAAGCCTGGTCATAACGACCCCGCTTTTCCTCTACCAGACCCAACCGCAACCTCAATTGCACATCAAATGGGTTCTCAACAATCAAACTCCGGATCACCTTTCCTGCCTTCTCGAAAAGCCCTGAATTTTCATAAATAGAAGCAACATCACGAGCAGCACCAGCCGCATTAACATCCGATAGAACCCTCTGAAAAGCCACCTCCGCTTCCGGAGAAAATCCACGCTCAAGAAGCATATTGCCAAGCTCCAAACACTCACCCGGTGGCAAGTGTTCAGTCACATTCAACAACGACCGCCCAAACCGAATCTCTTCCTCCCACTTACCCAACGAACGAGACATCGCGATAAGCTCTCGCATAATAAACGGACGACTATCCCCAGCCACCGCCAAAGCAGTTTCCAGAACTTCA
Organism: Akkermansiaceae bacterium; assembly: GCA_020627645.1. Classification (GTDB taxonomy): domain Bacteria; phylum Verrucomicrobiota; class Verrucomicrobiia; order Verrucomicrobiales; family Akkermansiaceae; genus SW10. The sequence goes on along the minus strand of JAHDGN010000033.1, from coordinate 8,765 downwards.
ACACCCTGCACAGGCCGTTTCATGTCCTCATTCAAATCTGCCGACAATCGATACAATAGGAGGCTATGAGGATTTCTTGCGATCCTCTCATTCAAACGACGCAATGCATTCAGCATACTATGCCGGGGAGCCCTCGCGTTCAAAAGGCCATCAACACAAATCACAAACAAATCTGTCGCTTGAGAATCTTCCAGCATATAAGCAAAAAGGGACCTTGCCTTGCGGTTGCCTTCTTGCTGCTTCGGATCGGGAACTGGCTGCCTTCTTTGCCTCAATCTCTCCCTCTCCTCCGTGTCTTTCGCAGCCAAAGCATTTCCCCACAACAACCAAGACTCCACATCATTCGGATCGACAACCAAACCACGACGAAATGCCTTCGCAGCATCCTCGTGCTTACCCAACATACTCAAAACACTCGCAGAAAAGGAATCCCTTAAAATCCCATCTTCACTCCGTCGAGCCAACTGTTCCAAAACCTCCATGGCGTCTCCATTGTTCTTGCGCTCCAAGGCAATCACGGCAAGCAACTGCAAATGCTCGTCACGATTCTCCTCCGAATCAATCTCGATCAGCTTCTGTAGAACACGCTTACAACGCCCGAAAAGCTCACTCTCCATGTAAACCTTCAACATTTTCTCCTGCATCTCAATCGCCTCCTTGCCCTCCTTTTTTCCTTTCGAAATCTCAAGCAGCACATCGGCAGCGGAAACCGGATCTCCCACACTTGTATAAATATCTAACAACAAGGATTGCTCACGTTCACGCAACCCGTCCTCCACCAGACGATCCTCTAACTCAATCACCAAATCAGCCAGAGTCCCATTTCGGGCTCCCAATTCCAACACACGTTCATTGGCCTGCATGATCGTCATCGGGTCACCAGCAGTTTCCCAGAGTCGATGCCACAATTCAAAAGCCTCTTCGTCTTTCCCTAAACTCTCAAGGAGAGCAATTAATTTCCTCAAAACTCGCTCACTCTCCGTGACTTCATGAGCCCTCCGACACAAGCGGATCGCCGACTCAATATCCTTTAACCTCTCGTACTCCGAACTCAAACTCATCATCGCCTCCCCATTGTCCTTCTCCACCTTCCCCTCGACGTCTTTCAACGTTTTCAGAGCCCGATCGATCTCACCCTGCTCACGATAAAGTGCTGCCTTGAAAATCGCCGAACTCACGGGAGCATCCCCTCCCACCTTGTCAACCGCTTCCCGCGCCACATCCATCAACCCCAACCCTCTCGCTCCTGCAGCAACCTCCATCAATACTCCAGAATCATCGCTAGTTTGGATCACCTTCCGATAAATCGCTATAGCCTCACCCTGACGACCATCCATTAGCAAAAGTCTCACATAACCATCACGATAGGTTGAATCTTTTGGATAACGCTTCATCAACCCCTGATAATACTCGTACGGGTCCCAACCACCATCTTGGCCAGATCCCAGAACAACCAATCGTTCCTGAATCTTCGGAGTCTGAATCAATTTAAGTGTCTTTGCGGGCAAATCCTTTCTCTCAACAAAACTGAGAAGCTCTTTCACTCTCCCCAATTCCCCGCCCATCACGCTGATCATAATACCCAAATGCTCAGGTGATAACTCATCACTACTCAACCAATGATCTACCAGCTGATTGAGCTGATTCATCTTACGAGCCGTCACCACAATACGATCCAAGACATACCTCTTATCACGAGGCAACTTTGCCAACCCAAAAGCTTCTTCAAAAATTTTCTTCGCTTGCTCAAATTGCCCCAATCGCAAAAACGACTCTCCCAAAAACAACAAATTGAGGTGTCGCTTCTTGCCACTTCCAGTGGGTTGAAACCATTTCACCACGAGCTTATCATCACCATGAAGACCTGCAATCCTGGCACAAAAATTACGATCCTCTACAGACAACTTTGTCCCCTCCCCCGCAACGGACTCCAAGACTTTGGCTGCATCCTTTTCATATTCGAGATCATAGAGAAGCTGAGCAAGACGAACGCTAAGATTCAATCGAGACTCATCATCTGGATTCCCCTCCAGCGCCTTTTCAAAATAACCAATAGCAGCTTCTGCATCACCAGACATCTCCTTTACCTTGGCCAATTCGGCATAGAGCCACCCATCGACCCCACCTGCCTCAACGACATTGTCCAACGCCATCTCTCCCCCTCCCAAATCTGCATTCATCAACGATGCAATCGCAACAAACAGCCCTCGCTTCTGATCAGTCTCACCTTCCTTCAGATACTGAATCAACGGTCCAAGATCTCCATATTTGCGAATCAGATTTGAACTCAAATCCCGCATTTTCTGCTGTCCAACCCGGATCTCGGCCTCCAAAACTTCATCAACCCCCTTCTTTTCATCCACGCTCAACACCACTTCCTCATCCCCACCATCCAACAGTTCCCAAGCCTTCCTGAGATCCATCATCTGTTTAACCCGGGCAACTTCAGATGTCACCCAAGGATCAGGATGTCCGTTAGCCACCAACTCTTCCAACAGTTTCAAGGCCGCTTCGTATTGACCATCATCTGCCAAAACCATCGCCTGCAGTGGTTTCGCCCTTCGATCATCTTTCAATCCTCCGAAGTAATTGGCCAAGCCCGAGAGATTTCCACTTTGGTTTCTGATTTTAGCATACGTCTCTTTAACAGCCGCACGATTCGTCGCTAGATCCCGCTCCGAATTTTCCTTCATCACCTTAGAGAGCCTCGACCGCTGGAACAAATTCAAGTTCGGCCCACGATGTTGGGTTTCCGCCTGGAGCGGGAGAATCGCACCAAGCAAAATCACCAAAGGCAAGATCACTAAAAACACAACAAGCCCACTCGAAGACGAACGGGAACTAAAGGAGGAATGGTTATTCTGAAACATCATTCTGACTGAGGAAATCCAATTCTGGTCGCTGATAAGATTTTCGAATCACTCTCACGCTGAACAAATCCGACCACATACATTTGTTCTGAGTCCAAATACTGACCACCGAGTTTTTTACGGAGATCTGCAAACTTCACTTCCTTTTCAAACTTTCCACCAATCACACTCGACAACTCGACCCCCTCAACTGGAGTCAATGCCTCTCTAACCACAAATTGATGGAAGAACACACCATTTTCCTGCAAATCCATCACTGAACGCTCACATAAAAGAGCCACAAATTTCAACCCTTCTCCCTTCTCTCCACCCTCAACCGAGGCCACAAATTTTAGTGCCTCCTCACTCCGGTCCAACTCCCCTCCAATTAACCAAGGGGAATCCTCAACCGCCTCTTCCGGTAGAGCTGCTTCCCGAAATTGAGGATAGTGCAGGATCGCATCCTCACCAGGCTTCTTTCCATCGCCAAACGCTGCGGAAAATTTCACCTCCCCATCAACAGTTACCAGAGGAGCAGCTGAATTTTCATAAGTCTTTAATCGGTTTTTAGCGGCATTCGTCGCAAGAGCCCCCCCGGTATGATAAGACACCACGATCACTTCACCTTCGAAAAATTCTTCCAAAGCCTGAAACGCCAGCTCCATACCTCCGCCCTTCTCCGCCCTTGGGTTCACAAACAACTCCATCATGCGAACACGATGAGGATGATGCTTCCGCATAAACCGATAACGACTCTGAGCATGAAATTCGGCCTTAGCCATCCGACCCGCCATATACTCTTCGGCCTCAACCATACTAAAATCTTTTCGGAACGTTGGATCGTTGTTCAGCTCCTTAAGCCTCTTCAACGCTTTAAGCAAAAATGGATCTTCAGGATCCGTAATCTTCTCATCCAAGGTCACCTGGAAATATCTCGACCACGCGCGCCGCAACAAACCCTTCTTCAAATAGTATTCCCCTAACCAAAAGTTACACTCTTTATCTCTCGGCATGCCAAAAGCCGCGCTCATCAAATGCTTCCGAGCGGTCTTAAGATCATTCTTCGCCAAGGACCTCCGGCCAATTCTCACATGAACATCATGCACCGCAGTTCGCTCAATAGCCTTTCCTGACTCTCGAACAGCTAGAGCCAAGGCATGCTCAACCAACTCATCTTTGTCCTTGCGACGAGTCCCCTCCAACTGATCACCCAAATTCAAAAGTGTTTCACTCCGCCGCTCCGGACGATAAAAATCTGCAATCAAAGTCAAAACGCCTTTCATCTCCTCAACACCAGCCGTGCGATCCAAAAGAGCGATATCCCAAAGCTTCAAACAGGCGTCATCCAACAAGCGACGACGAGCACGAGACTTGATGAATTTTTCCACCGCCTCACGATCACCATCCGCTAACGCAACAAAAAAATCTTGCTCAGCCTGCACAAAAGTTGGCGCCTGGTTCGGAACAATCGCCACCTTTTTACGTTTCGGCCAAACCGTCACAGTCGCCCCACATAACGCATCCGCCCCAATAAGCCCGTTCACCGATTTCGGCCAATGGTCAGGAAAGGGCTCAAATCTCACCGCAGACCGAGCCGCCCAATTGATCAATGGACCCTGTTCTCCTTCATCACTCCAATCCTGCTTTCCTGGCTTTCCAACCAATAACACCCCGGGGGCCTTTTTCTTCTCTCGGGCCAGCTTAAGTAACGACGGGGCAAGCCCCGAATCCTGAAGACTCGTACTGAGAACCACACTCAAAGGTTCACCATCCACCCCTTCACCATCCACCACCATACCATGATCAAACAATGAATAGGAAAGCTCTCTGTTCCTTGCTTCATCAGAAGCCAACCCCATCAAACGCAACAAACCTTTCGAAACATCCAACTCAATCACATTATTCGAAAACGCCTGCGGGCTCACATATCCCATCACTGGAATCTCATTCAATTCAGCCGCATAAATTTTAGTATGATCAACCAAAAGCGGATCCCTCAATGCCTGAATTGGAATCCCCAAAAGATCCACCCCATTTCCAAAATCTAAATCAACTTTGACCCCATCCGCATGATCAGGATGAAGCCCCAAACCTCCCACAGAAGCTTTGTGAATGCGGAAAGGAACATTCAACGATACGTCATAGATCAAGTGAGCCAAAATGGTCTCTTCCTCATAACTGATCTCACACTTTACCACCGGCAATCCACCCACTTTCTCGACAACGATATCTTGCGAAGCCCCTGACTGCGCGAAAAGTTTCCCGAAGGTCAAACCCACAAAAATCACCAAAAACAATCGACTCATCACCTTCATATTATTCATCACACAATAAATTTATACTCGATCTCCATGATCAATCTTTTGCAGGTCTTGAAACTCCCGATGCCCCAAGAGGCAAACGACGCATCAAAATCATAAAAACGAACCCGATCAATCCCATCACCGCAAAAACCTGCCACCACTCCCGAACCCTAGGCATTCTTGGCTTTACCACAGCCAAGCGAGAGAAATCTTTTGCCAATGCCTCCAGATCTCCGAGCTTCGCAGAATCTGGTTTCAATCGAGTCAACTCTTTCACCTCTGGGACGAAAATTCCTCCGGAAGCAAGGGTCCTCTTCCCTTCCCGGTCACTCACTTCCACAACACATTGTCCGCCTGGGAGAGTATCAAATCTCGTCGACCACTCAAACGCCCGACTCGGTGACAGCAAGCGCTCCTCAACAACTTCTCCACTCCCATTCTTCAAGGACACCTTCAAAACCCCAGAAGCCAATCCACCCTCGGGCGTCAAAGCATAGATCCCAAGATCCACTCCTCCACTCTCTCTCTCCATCACCAGCCTCAAAGACTCTTCCGGGGCAACCCCAATCAACTGACGACTCAAATTCGCCAACAACTTTGAAGCACCCTCCCATTTCAAAAACCCTTCAGACCACCGCCCCCCCAGCGCCGTCGTCAAAACCGCGACCCGACCCAATCCATAATGCCACCTTGCCAAAACTGGATCACCCTGCTCGGACTTCAGCAAAACCTCCGCACTCTTTTTAGCCTGAGTCTTGACATATCCTCCAAGCGAAGGCGCATCGTCGAGCGCGCCCCCTTCGGTCAACCGACTCGCCATCACCACTTGCAACTTCGAATCTTTCTCAACAAAAGGATCCAACAGAGATCCGCTCGGTTGTTTGAAAATCACCTCAGGCAATTGGAACCGGCTAGGAGCCGAGTAAAACTGACCGCGTCCCCAACTTGCCAACTGAGCCAAAAACCCCGAACCGGCCCTCGGTCCCACTAGGACCGTAGAAACCTGAATTCCATCGTCAGCCATCCCTCTCAACAATCCCTCAAAAGCACCCGTTTCCACTCCACCATCCGTCAACACCAAGACATGTTTTGTTCTAGCCCTCACATTCAACAAACCGTAGTGAGCCTCTTCTAAAGCTGGAAACATCACCGTTCCCCCACCAGCCGACAAGCGATTCAACGCCCTCTGAATCGCAATACTATTCGCAGCAGTCTGCATAGGCGCCGCCCACCGCTTCGCTCCGTGGAATTCAACGATCCCGGCCTTATCATGAGGTTTCAACCGCTTCAGAGCCAACCTCGCAACCTCCTTTGCCAAACTCACCCCCTCATATCCCATCGAGCCAGAAGTATCGATAATGACTGCTAACGCCGTAGCAGGATCACGCGCTTCCTTCTTTTGAGGAAATCGCAGAGGCATCACCTTTCCAAGATCACTCTCAGCATAACCTCCAGGCCCAAACGCATTTTTTCCACCCGAAACCAAAAGACCGCCGCCATTCTCAACCCAATCCATCACCACATCCTGTGACTCTTCGGACAAGTCTTTCACCGGAACATCGGCCATCACCAAAAGATCAACATCTCTCAACAAACCACCCGAAACTTCACTAGCGGATATGGCTCTAACCTCAAATTGCTCTCCCAAAGTATTTCCAAGAACCCCAGAAGCAGGCGAACCAGGCGCCGACTCGATCACCCCCATCACCGTCCGCTCCACTTGAACCAGCGCAGAAACTTCCCCCTCCACGTCCTCCATCACCACATCAAATCTCCTCAAACCACCCTTCTCCGAACGAATCTCAACAGTCACCTCATTCATTCCCTCCAAGAGACTCACTTCTTTCTGAGCCAGAACTCCCCCCTCCTGATCTTGAACCTGAAGCCTTGTCGCATGATCCTCGCCAGCCTCTACTTTTACCCCCAACACAAAGCCTTCACCAATCGCTACCGATCCCGGACCATCGACTCCAACTAACAACGCCTTACTCTCGTCCGACACCCCAACTTCGTTCGTAACCAAACCAATCCCCCTCTTCCCAAGAGAAGCAGCCACCACTGTCGCATCCCCAGACGTCTCTCGTCCGTCCGAAAACAAATGAACCACTCCTTCACCATCATCACCACAAAGGGCACCAGCCAAAATCAAGGCCTCGCCTAATGCACTCCCCTCCGCCTCCGAACGCCCCTCGATCAAACTTTCCACCGATGGCAATCCATCTCGAAGAGAAACCTCCCGAACCTCAGAATCAAAAACCACCAATCTCAACGACTCGTCAGCCCCCAAGTCCCTGATCCCCGAAAGAGCCTCCTCAAGCGCCGACTTGTCCATACTCCCAGAAATATCCACCACTGCGACCAACTGCTTAGTATCATCCTTAGACTTCGCCATCGGCCTCGCCAATGCCACGACCAAACAACCCAAAGCAAGAGCACGCAAGACGGCCACCCACCAGTTTTTACCATAAAACGAGCCACGCAGCTGCCAAACCAACAACAGTGCAGGAACAATCAATAACCAAAGAATATGAGGATGAAGGAACATCACGAAATTTTTCCACGAATATGTAATACGGCTTCAATCACCATCAACACCCCACCCAGCGCCAACAACCACTGCCAAAGAGAAAACCCAACCCCACCTTTCACCTGGCCAATAGAATCATCACCCGAGGATCCAACCTCACCTCCCACCTTAAAATTCCCAAAACCAGCCTTCATGACCATCGCTTCCGATTCCACATCAGTCACCAACTGACCCTGCTCTGGAGATAAA
>JAHDGN010000033.1:0-826 GCA_020627645.1 Akkermansiaceae bacterium | reverse complement strand
CACGCTCATCACTCCCACCCGCCAACTCATCAATCACCCTAGCCCAAAAAGTAAAATATCCTAATCGACCCACCACACTTGCTTTCGAATCAAATAAGCCCTCCGACACAATCACCTGACTTCTCTCTCCTTCCTCCTCCAATTTTGCCAAAACACCACCACCACCCAGTAAGAGAGCCACTCCACCCTCTCCAACTCCAGCCCCCCGACAGAGAGCATCTTCAAACGTCAAATCAGAAACCAATTCATGACCGCTCGTTTCCACACCAAACCAATCTCCCTTTCCTCCTTTCATCACCTCAACATCCGCACCACTTCCAACCGAACCGACTCGCACCAAAATTTCCCCCTCACCCAATTCACCCCCAACCGAAACTCTAGGCAATCCCTCGCCCACAGACTTCAAGATTCCCGGCAACTCAAATCCATCCACAGCAACCAAACGAACCCCTCCCCGCTTCGGCAACGTGAACTCAAGTTCATTATCACCCGGAATCAAATCTCCTCCCTCGATTCGCATCTCGAGCTTCGAACCATCAGCTGCCACTCTCGCAACTCTCACCTCTCGCGTTTCGCCACTCTTCAAATCCACTTTCTGCTTCAGTAAATTCTCCCCACCCTTCTCAATCACCACCTCCACCGATTGCTGACCTCCACCCACATAACCAACCCGCCCAACAAACTCCCCAGAGCCAGGCTCCTGAACCGAAGACTCAAAAACCGGAGAAAAAACAAACCCATTTCCAATACGCTCACCAGCCGCAACAACCCTCGCCCCCTCGATTTCCCCTGGCTCCGCAGCCACCACCACAACTTCTCCTCCATC
>JAHDGN010000462.1 GCA_020627645.1 Akkermansiaceae bacterium | reverse complement strand
CGCTCAAACCATTGATAAGCAATAGGTTAGACCTTAACCTGACGCGAATGGCCTCTTTCCACGACGGCTCCAATAACTTTTTCGACACCGGCTCACCCGCATCTGCCGGACTAGAACTCTTGGCCGAACTCGGAAACACCTCCACTCTAGCTGGAAGTCTCGCGACCGGTAACAACATCACCATCACCAACGGCGGTGGTCCCTTCATGCCAGGCACCTCCAGCTCCATTGTCATTGATGTTGCCAACACCAATTCCATGTTCTCTTTCGCCTCCATGGTCCTCCCCTCCAACGATTGGTTCATCGGAAACAATAACGCCATCAATATCTCATCTCTTCTCAGTAGCTCAATCGGCTCCAGCCTGACCATCGACTTCATGAATGTTTACGACGCAGGAACCGAAGCCGAAGACTTTATGTATTCACCCGGCAATGGCATGATTGGGGTGACGACGGCAGCCACTCCACCCGATGGAACTGTCACCTCCAACAATGTTTCTCTTGTCAGCGGAGCAGCCCCCTTTGGAACCTTCCTCACCCCCTCAGCTGGTTTCGATTCGACTACTTTTGATTTCAATGCCCTTGGTACCCCAGTCGGACAAGTAACTCTGACTGTCATCCCGGAACCAAGTACGATTCTCCTTTCCTCTTTTACGATTTTCGGATTCCTCCTCCGACGATCTCGGAAAAAATAGACAAAACACCCGTCAATCTCTTCCGCCCTCGAAATCCGAGGGCGCCCCAAAAATCACCCCGACACTACCGCCCCCCTTAGTGTGCTCTCATTAACAACACTTCAATCTGGTTCCCCCCCGCTCCCCACCTTCACGAGCCCACCACTTCTCCTAACTCATTGAAGATCAAAAATGTTCTTTACCTGAATCAGTTTTCTTTACAATCTGATAGTTAACAGAATTTAGATTGGTCAGCAGATGTGATGTTGCATGTCATTTCTTCAACCAAACCTGTCTAGTTAAAATCTACCCTACTAACCCAAGGGCAGATCGCACACACACGCACGATGGCAAAACCGAAGGAGATAGTTTCAACAAAGCAAAAACGTCCCAAGTCTTTTGGAAGATCTCATCATGCTCACGAAAGCGTAAGCGTGGAAATCGGCTATGGAGTCATCAGACTCGTTCTTCTGAAAGAGACAGCTGACGGGATCATCACCTTACAAAAATTTCAATCTGCTAAATTTGATCCTAGCCAGAACCACGAAAGCCCTGCATTCGTCAAACTCCTCAAATCAGAACTCAAGCAGTTCTGCAGCTCTCTAAAGGAAGTCAACATCTGGACCATGCCCTACTTGGACCAGGTGACTCTCAGTAACATTAAAATCCCTCAAGTAAGTCCCACAAAACTTCCTGGAGCAGTCTATTGGGGGCTCCAACGCAAAGAATCGTTTCTTGAGAATGAAACGATGGTCGATTTTCAAATCGATAAAGAATCGTCAACCGGGGCAACGCTCGATGTCTCATGCGCCTTGGTAAATCGCTCCTACCTGGAAAGCATTCAGCATACTTTTACTCACGCTGGGTTTCCTCTTTCCGGAATTGGCATCCCCATGTTTGCCCTCCGGAATCTGGTCAACCTCAACCAAAAAGAGGAACAAGGCGCCCCCGTTCTCATCTGCCAATTGGGCCAAAAAGCAACCAGTGTCAGTGTAGTTTTTGAACGTCGTATCGTTTTTTCACGAAACATTCCCCTCGGACTCCATAATCTTGCGGATACTCTCATTAAAGAGCTCGAGCCTCCCCCAAGCAAAGAGGAAGCCTGCCACCTCATCTTAAAGCCGGATAGCAAAAAAGGCCTTTCCCCCGAGGTAGCAGAACAACAAGATCGCGTCCCAGGCCTCCTCCTTCCCATTCTCGAGCGTCTCGTGGGGCAAATCGAAATCACTATCGAACATTATCAGACCAATTTCGATACAGAGCCCCTTGAAATCACCTACGTCGGTGGTGAACTCGCCGCTCGAACTCACCTCTTCAACTTCATTTCCAAACGTCTGTCTTCCAAGGTCATTGCGATCGACCCCTTCCAAACCCCAAACCTAGTAGATCAAACTAGCTCCATCGTTCAAAAGGTTGAGGAAGTCAGCTATGGCCCAGCTTTCGGTCTAGCTCTCGAGGGAAACCACATCGGAATCAACCTCGCTCACACCTATAAGGATCGCCTCAACGATAACAAACTGAAGAAAATCGCACGGACCGCAACCCTCGCAATGATCCTTCTAACAGCTTTCGCCACCTTCATGTATCACGCAAAAAGGAAAGAACTTCAGGCACTTGAATCAGAACGAAATACCCTCGACACCAAGCTAAGAGCCCTGGGACCCGAAATCACAGAATCCACAATCACGCAAACGAGTGATGAAGTTCTAGCGCTCAAAGAAAGACAACGAGCATCAACAAAACGCTATAAGAGCCTTGCCTTGTTGTCAGAAATTTCTCGGTTCACCCCCGAAAACATCTCCCTTCTTCACCTTTCAGCTGGGATGGAGAATTCAATTAAAACAACGAAAAGCTCAAAAAGACCG
>JAHDGN010000461.1 GCA_020627645.1 Akkermansiaceae bacterium | reverse complement strand
TATTTCCGCTGAATGAGGTGACCGGAGGTGCCCAATAGCACAAAAAGCCAAACCCGCCCACTCAGGCTCCGCCTAGGATTTGAACAAAAATTCGTTTTCGACCAAAGAAAGCGAATTCTTGCTATTCTTCCACTTCTGGGGCAAGGAACGCGAGCCGAACCGAAAAATCGCTATGTCCCAGTTCCGAAACCTCGCCATTATTGCCCACGTTGACCACGGTAAAACAACCCTCGTCGACCAACTTCTCCAAGCCGGTGGCGCCTACCGCGAAAACCAAGCCGTCACCGAACGCGCCATGGACTCGATGGATCTCGAACGAGAAAAAGGCATCACTATCAAATCCAAAAACACCGCCGTTCACTGGAAAGACAACATCATCAATATCGTCGACACCCCAGGACACGCCGACTTCGGCGGCGAAGTCGAACGGGTCATGAAAATGGTGGACGGCGTCATCCTAGTTGTCGATGCCTTCGGTGGCCCCCAAGCTCAAACACGATTCGTCCTCCGAAAAGCCCTCCAAGAAGGACTCAAACCCATCATTGTCGTTAACAAGATCGACCGCCCGAATTCCGATCCCCTCGGTGTCCACGACAAAGTCCTCGAACTCTTCCTCGAGCTTGACGCCAACGAAGACCAATTCAATGCCCCCACCCTCTACGGTTCTGCCAAAAACGGCTTTTTCTCAACCGACCACACCGCCACCGAGGGCGACTGCATCCCCCTCATCGAAGCCATCATCGAACACATTCCAGCTCCCCAGGTCGATCCCGAAGCCCCCTTCAAAATGCTCATCTCCAACATCGACTGGGATGACTACGTGGGCCGAATCGCGATCGGAAAAATCATCTCTGGAAGTATCAAAAAAGGAGACTCCGTCTTCCGCTTCCTCAAAGATGGCTCCAAAGTCCGTTCCAAAGTGGGCAAAGTCTTTGAATACACCAACCTCGGAATCCAAGACACCGAGCACGCCATCGCTGGAAACATTGTCGGTATTTCCGGATTCGAAGACGCAGACATTGGCGAAACACTCGCCGGAGATGAAGACGCCGAACCTCTGCCGCCAGTCAACATCGACCCCCCATCCGTTCAAATGCAATTCTCCATCAATGATGGACCCTTCGCTGGAAAAGACGGCAAACACGTTCAATCTCGAGTCATCCGCGACCGACTCTTCCGCGAAATGAAAACCAACGTTTCGATTCATGTCGAAGACTCAGAAATGGCCGGGGTTTTCAATGTCTCAGCTCGCGGAGCAATGCAAATCGCCGTTCTCGTCGAAACCATGCGCCGTGAAGGATTCGAACTCCTCGTCTCCCGTCCCACCGTCATCATCAAACGTGACGAAAATAACAAACGTCTCGAACCCTGGGAAACACTCTACCTCGAACTCCCCTCCGAGTTTGCGAACCCATTGATGAAAATTCTCAACGACCGAAAAGGGGTTCTCCAAGACATGACCACCAATGATGCCTCCGGTCGAACCCTCATTACCGCCAACATCCCCACCCGTGGCATCATTGGTCTTGAATTCGAACTTGTGAACATCACTTCCGGACACGGAATCATGTCTCACCTATTCGATGAATACAAACCATGGGCCGGTGAAATCCAAACCCGACTCGCTGGCACCCTTGTCTCCATGGACACCGGTCCCGCTACTGCATATTCCCTTCTTGCTCTAGAAGAGCGCGGAACCCTCTTCATCAATCCAACCGAAGAAGTCTATACCGGCATGATCATTGGCGAAAACAACCGCTCAGACGATCTCCCCGTCAATCCAGTCAAAGCCAAAAAGCTCGACAATATTCGATCCGCTACCAAGGAAAATACCGCAAAGCTCGCCCCAGCCCTAAAATTCTCGCTCGAGCGTGCCATCGAATACATCGACCCCGACGAACTCGTCGAGGCAACTCCAAACTTCCTTCGACTCCGCAAGCGAATCCTCGACCCCAACGAACGCAAAAAAGCTCAAAAAGCCGCTAAAGCCGAGGGCTAAAACACTCCCAACAACCTCCTCAAACTCAAAAATCATCTCTGCGTTCCCCCCCTCAAACCCCATTCGCCCCTAATTCGCGAAGATGCGTGGACCAAGGCTTCCACCTCGCAAGCCCGCCATCCTCTTCGCGCCTTCCCATCTTAGCGGTGAAACCTCCTCCTCAACCAAGCTTTCCCTTCACAACCCCCAAAAGCCAGCCATTCACCGACTCAGCGGACGAAACCTCCCCAGCTCGCGGACCAATCACCACTGGCTGCTCACCTTCAGGAACCTGATCGCGCCCATGTGAGCCCCGAACCAAACTCGCATCCAAGGGAATCACATCCATCAACCCACGGATCCCCAACTTTTTCTTCATCAAAAACCCTCCGATCTTTAAGAGCGGAAACTTAATCTCAGGATCCAAAAATAACTCCACCGGGTCATATCCCGGCTTCCGGTGAATATCGATACATCGAGCATAATCAGGAGCCTTCTCATCATCTTCCCAAAAATAATAGGTAAACCAGGCATCCTCCTCAGAAACCGCAACAAAATCCCC
>JAHDGN010000032.1:11384-16025 GCA_020627645.1 Akkermansiaceae bacterium | reverse complement strand
TGGGATCGGCCGCCAGCCACCTCTTTTTTAGCTCATCCTATGGGATGGCTGTGGATCCTTTTTGTAAATCACCGTATATTCGACTTCCAAATCCTTAAAATCGACCTTCGATCGATTCCTCAAGGTCAAATCATAACCTGAAGGCGTCCGGACAGTTGAGGCAGCACCTTTTGTCTCCTTCTTGGCCTTACCAGAATACTTTTTTGCCACAACACTGATTGAGTGACCCAAAACCACAATCGGGCCCCTTTTCTTACAGTAGTCCTGACAGTTTTGGTGCAATGCACTCAGCTTCAACCGAAGCTCCTTCCCCCCAACACGTCGAACCATGACCGTCCCATGCTTTTCGTTATAGTCGACTAATGTTCCTTTAAATGACTTTCCGCCGTCGGCGCTCTTGAAGCTCCTAACTCCTTTACCTAAGACAGGTGACGTCAAAAAGGCTCCCAAAAGAGCCAGATAACATAGATGTTTCATAAGTGTTTCGATCAAACGTGAAAAAATTTCACCCTCTTGCAAAAGATAGCGGAAAATCGAAAAAAACACAGCCCGGAGATAAAAATGCAAAGCCACACCCATCCTCCGACAATGAGGACCGCAATGGTTCCAACTTGTCCTTGAATTGAGAAAACTTGAAACTTTGTCCCATCTAGCTCATACTCACCATCGGTAAGTTGAGGAAATTTTCTTCCATCACCCTTCTTGTTTTGAGCGCGATTCTCATCGTTCTCCAACACCCCGTGTTCGGATACTGCCACTGTGCAAATTCGTTCTACCTCGAAAAACACCCCTGCCAACGAGACAACGGACCATCACCACCGTGCTGCTCATGTCTGCTAGAGCCAGAACAGCCCAAAACAACGAATGAAACTACCCCTTGTGACAATTGCCCCGGCCCTATCACAATCGAGATTGAAGACCACACTTGGCAGTCGCTTACACTGACTCCCCTCATCCTCAAAGCCACAGCAACTTCCACTCCGACCTCTCTTTCCGATATTTTCGTCATCTCTTCAAAATTACTTGAACTGCCTACAACTCGCCCTCCCCCTCCAAGGAAGAGCCCCCCCCTATCGTCTTCTGCAAGTCATCAGATGTTGAACTGACCTTGTCACCCCTCGTGACAACCCCGGTCTTAACAATGGGTCGTGAACCAAACCGTTCACGCCAAACTCAACCTTAATTCAAAACATCTGATCAATATGAAATCTAAAACTTCTTTCGCTCTTTTTTCCGCCCTTCTTCTTCATCAAGCATTTGGTTGAGATGGCTGAAAGCTGACCACTCCACCAGTTGGTGGAATCAATGATACTAGGGACGTTCCTCATTTCAGCATCTCAGTTGACTACACTCTGAGAATAAGCGACGACATCTACGCTGGCTCCAATCTCATTGGGAATCCAAGCGAGATTCAAACGACCTTTCAACGGTACGCGCTGACCGCCTCATGGAGAGCGACCGATGACCTCATCCTTTCCACCACCCTTCCCTGGATCGAGGGAAAGCGAGAAGAACTTGGAACCAATACAAAAACGATTACGGGACTCAGTGACCTCTTCCTGAATGCGACTTGGCGCCCATCCTCGATTCAAGGACTGTCGCTCAACCTGGGCTTCCTAGCCCCGACCGGGAAAGAAAAAGACCAACCGCTTGTCGGGCTGGCAAACCCGTCAGTATTCCAACTCGGAACAGGTGCCTGGCAACTTCTCCTTGGAGCCGGTTATTCCAAGACCATCGATAATTGGACTTTGTCGTCAAGGGTTGATGTGAGTCTCCCGATCCAAACCAGCGACCAAGGGTTTAAACCCGCCGAAGCCTGGTTCCTCGAATTCTCAGGAACCCGACCGATTCATGACGATCTACACTTCCGGTTCTCAATCTTGGGGTCTCAAACAGGGAAAGACAGCTTCCAAGGAATCGACCTAGACAACACGGGGGCAAAAACTATTGCCCTGAGACCAGCACTGATTTGGAACCTCACCGACCACCTATCGATTTCAGGATCTGCCACCTTTCCTATATACCGGGACGTTAACGAAACGGCCCTTGCTGCTGGCCCTATCTTTAAGTTCGGATTTAGCACTTCGTTCTAGCCCAGATATTTCAAATAGATTCCTTGTGGTTGCTGTCGACTAAGAATCTTTCAGGCAGCCACAAGGATTCTCACTCGCTCAATCAACCACACGAAAGAAAACTTGTTCAGGAAGCGGTTCCATCACAACCCTAGTGACGACCTGACCTCCGATCACCTCACGCTGCTGCGTAAATGAAAACCCCAATCCTGTCGGACCACTCACCAGACGTCTCCAATTTAATAGATCAACAGACCACTCATAAACTTCACTTCCACCAAGCAAATCGGGATAGCTCAGAGACAACTCGTTATCTGCCAAACCATCAACACTCGAAGAAAGCGGACTTCCCCCAGCGTTGATCGGCACCCCGCTTCCCATCACTTCAACCTCAGCCAACGATAAAACACCGTTTCCATCGCGATTACTCCCCAACAATTCAATCCTGACAACCCTTCCCAAGACACCCCCAGTCTTCCAAACCTCGGTATCACCAGCATGCCCACTTTCCACATAAAATTCCTGTTTCATCACCAGTGCCCCAATTGCTGAAAAGACACTCATCCTAAAATTGGACAACCGCCTCTGCAATCCCCCATCAATTCGATTAGATAAAACGACCCGATCAATCAACCGATCTTGACCCAAGTCAACCTGCCACCAACCGGGCGAAGAGTCTTCAGTGTGAGTCACACTATTGTTCTCCCAACGGCCATCACGATTTCCATCAATAGCACGCCCCGGAACACCCCCAAACCCTGTCGATGACTGGGTAGCCACCACCCCCGGATAGAAGGCCCAATTGACCACTCCAAATGAAGGCCCCTCGATGAGTTCATCTAAATCAATTCCCCGATCGACCAGCAACTGCTCAAATCGCCCCTTAACCCAATCTGAAGCACCATGAGATCCAGGATAAGCATAGTAGTCCCGACGCTGATCCAACAAAATCTCTCGAATACCAGCCGAAAACTTCAAAAGCTCATCGCCTTCAGTCAAATCCATCACCAGCTCATGCCCGCTTGATCGAAACCAGTTGTGGGGACTCGACAGGAAACTCCTCACAACATCGTCATAAAGTCGCTCGTTTCCCCCAAATGGACCAAACTCCGCACTCACGACATCTGGCACCTTCATCAACGCATTCATTATTGGCTCATTTTCGAACCAATTCACAAAGACTGAATCGTCAATCATAAGACGAGTAATTTCCTCAAACTCTGTTCCAGTCAAAAGCGGATAAAATGGCGGAGCATACAGTGTCTCAGCCGCCCACGCACGGTATCTGAGCTCTTGATTCACGCTTCGACTAACCTTGAACAATTGGTCTTTCAATTCGCGAACTTGATCACTTGAAAACGATCCACGTGACAATCTTATGAATTGATACGCCGCTAAACGGTCCATCAAAGGGCCCTCCTCCAAACTCGATTTGATCCATTGGTAAAAAGTGGGGTTCGAAAGATGGCGCCTTCCCTCCAACAAGGCATGTTTTCTCACATCAGGACTATAAGAATTCCGATGCTCCCAAACCCAAGAAAAATCTTTAGGAACACTCTCATCAAAACCAACCACCGCCCTGGACACCTCGGCATCGCTAAACTGAATCGCCCCCAATCCCTTCCCCGTAATCACAAGGCGTTTCCGATCTCTAACCAAATTCACCAAATGAGGAGCGACCTCACTCAATCCACTATAACCGAAACCTGTTCGGTCATCGTATCGATATCCTCCATCCCATCGGCGCTGACCACTCCGACGCCAAATCACCTTCTTGAAATACTCGGACGATCCCTTCACTCCAGTCAAACCAGCCCCTAGCCCTGTCCAGAAATGCCCAAAATAGGGTCCAGTATGACCGTCATCAATCTCATCTCCGGCAGCCAAACAAATTCCCGCAAAATATTTAGCAACCTCAATCTCACCTTCTAACGCCATCGCAATGGCAGCCATTGCGGCCACTCCATTCTTCGAATCAGATCCATCATCACTGTAACCAGAAATGGCATATCTCAAATCCTCCCCCACGAAAGATTTGATATATTCGGTGACCTTACGACTCTTTTCGACAATGTGAGAATCTTGAACTCCACACCTCTCGGCCAAGAGCATCGCCAAATGACAAGCGTAGGTTGTCGCATGAATTGACCCATACCCCCCCTGTCTCATCGGCCCCTCAGGATAATTCGCAGCCTCTATCCCTGACACCCCATGTCCCCACATGCCTCCCCCATCACGATACCGATGAAGTTGTTCTGCATTCGAGCGAATAGCCGGTAACACCTCCTCATCACCTGTGAGCAAATAATATTCACATAAAATGATCAGGCCATAGGCATTATACCAATTTGCGTTTGCCCCAGTATGAGGAACCTCGTGATTCCATAATTGCTCCTTCACATATTCAATCGCGTCAGCCTCTCCAGTCGCCAACATCGCCAACCCTTCCAACCCCACTTTCCCCACATGACCATTCTGAATCACATAGTTAATCCCTTTTCGAGTCAGCAAATCACACTTGGCGCACTGAACTGGCGCCGTCGGCGCCCAACTCCCAACAAATGGAACG
>JAHDGN010000032.1:3347-11374 GCA_020627645.1 Akkermansiaceae bacterium | reverse complement strand
AGAGTGACAATCACACTCCCACCACCAGACTGCGCCTCCCAAACTTCCAAATCACGACCGAAAATCTCCTTAAAATCAATGTCTCCGTTCGCCCTATTTCCGATCCTCTTAATCTGATCACCCACCAAAATCTTTCCCTCTGCAGGCGAGCCAGGATAGACCGAAATCACTTCGAGTTGAACGTTTGTTTCAAAACCAAGAGGACCCCAGTGCCGATCACCCCACGCTGCGCCCAGATTCGATACTAAGAGACTGTGCACAACAGACAAGATCCATAGCAGAAATCGCTGATTGCATTTAGTTGCCTGCACAAACATTCAGCTCGCACTATAGATGACAATTGGTGTAGATCAAATGAAAGTTTAATCTATAATTCTAACTCAACTAAATCATTAACCAAATCACACCATCTTCTTTCACAAAATTCAATGGCATCTCACCACCGCCCAGAGATAACACTATGAGAATGAACAAACCTTAGTAAATGTTCAGTAATCGATTCAGGAAAAAGCCTTCTCCTTGATCTTCTCATGAAAATCCCCCCCCCACTCAGTCGCCGCAACATATCCAGCTCGAATCACAAAATCCCCGAACTTCTCTCCCTCATTTCTGCTCTTCGCGTAATCTTCCAAAATAGGGTCCAAAATTGAACGAATTTCTGCCTCCTTCACATCTTGACGATACAACTTATTCAGCCGCATTCCATTGTGCGCCCCACCCAAATACAAATTATACTTTCCTGGACCACGCCCCACGAAAGCAATCTCAGCCAAAAATGGCCGACCACAGCCGTTAGGACAGCCAGTCATACGAATCGTAATCGCATCATGTCTCAATCCGACGTCTTCTAATTTCCCCTCCAAAGAACCAATCACCTCAGGCAATTTTCTTTCCGCTTCCGCCAAAGCCAACGCACACGTCGGCAACGCGACACAAGCAATCGATGATAACCTCATCGCACTCTGTTCATGACTTCGAGCAATTCCATACTCCTCCATCAATTGTTCCACTTCCGCTCTCTTCTCATCCGATAAATCTGCAATCACCAAGTTCTGATTCGCCGTCAGACGAAAATCTCCCTCGTGCACTCTCGCAATCTCCCTCAATCCCGTGCGCATCGGATAACTCTCGGTATCCAAGACTCTCCCCCCTTCCACAAACATCGTATAATGATGCCTCCCTCGATCATCTGTCATCCAACCGAACCGATCTCCATTATCCTCAAAATCAAACTCCCTCACCTTTTCCAAATCATAGCCCAGATACTTCTGTAACTCCGATAAAAACCAATCCGCACCCCGATCTTCAATGGTATACTTCAAACGAGCATGCTTACGGTTGGTCCGGTCACCATAATCGCGTTGAACCAGCACCACCTTCTCAGCAACATCAACAACCTGCTCTGGCAAACAAAAACCAATCACATCTGCAGCTCGTGGAAACGTCTTCTCATCTCCATGAGTCATCCCCAATCCCCCACCAACTGCCACATTATAACCCACAACCTTCCCATCTTCGACGATCGCAATAAACGACAAATCATTGGCAAAGATATCAACGTCATTCGACGGCGGCAAAGCAACCGCGATCTTGAACTTTCTAGGTAGATACGTCCTACCGTAGATTGGCTCTACCTCTTCCTCACTACTCTCGACCTTTTCACCATCCAACCAAATTTCATGATAAGCACGGGTCTGCGGCGTCAAGTGATCTGAAATCTCCTGTGACACTTTTAAAACCTCCGCATGCAACCCCGAAAGAAATGGGTTGGGATAACACATCACGTTCCGATTCACATCTCCACACGCCGCAATCGTATCCATCGCCGTTAATCGTCCGTTTGAGATTCGATTTAATGACCCCATGCAATTGGTAGGCTTGGCGTGTCGTCAACTTAATCGTCCCATTCGCAAACTCATCCGCCATTCGATCCACCTCCAACCACTGGTGCGGAGTTGTGACTCCTCCGGGCACGCGGATCCGAATCATAAACGAAAACGCCTTCTCCAACTTATTTGCCCTCCGCCCCGCACGAATATCTCGATCATCCTGCTGATAAGTTCCATGGAACTTCAACAACTGCTGATCATCTTCTGACAACGACCCTGTCGACAAGTCAGCCAATCCCTCGGCCAATGTTCCTCTCAAATAATTTGAACGGGTCTTAATCCCTTCATTTGCCGCCAATTTCTCC
This sequence comes from Akkermansiaceae bacterium, assembly GCA_020627645.1. Classification (GTDB taxonomy): domain Bacteria; phylum Verrucomicrobiota; class Verrucomicrobiia; order Verrucomicrobiales; family Akkermansiaceae; genus SW10. The sequence goes on along the minus strand of JAHDGN010000032.1, from coordinate 9,180 downwards.
TCACTCATAACAAAACATTCAACAATCGAATCCTGATTACTATTAACTTAATAAACGAAATTTAATAAACATCCCTCTGATACCGCTTCTCCTTCTTCAAATTTGCCACATACCCCTCAGCCTCTTCTCGCGAAACAGCCCCCTCTTTTTCGACAATCTGAATCAACGCCTCATGAACATCATGCGCCATCCGGCTCGCGTCACCACACACATAAAAATACCCTCCCCGCTCTAACCAATCATACACCTCTCGCGACCTCTCAAGCATCTTGTGCTGAACATAAACTTTCTCAGGTTGATCCCTAGAAAAAGCCACATCCAGGCGAGACAAGGCACCGCTCTTCAAATGATCCTGCCACTCTAACTGATATAAAAAGTCGTAGCTGTATCGCTGGTCTCCAAAGAATAACCAAGAGTCACCCGAGACTCCCAACTCAGCCCGATGCTCCACAAAAGCCCGGAAAGGAGCCACCCCCGTCCCGGGGCCCACCATCAAAATTGGAGTATCCCCCGATTCCGGCAAACGAAACCCCTTGTTCAGATGGGTAAACACCGAGACCTCATCTCCCTTGTTGACCAAATCTGCCAAATAAGTCGATGCCACGCCTTTCCTCGCCCCACCAACCCCATCATACCTCACCGACGCCACCGTGAGATGCACCTCATCTGGATGAGCCAGAGGGCTAGAAGCAATCGAATACAATCTCGGCGGAAGCTTCCGTAACAATCCAACCAATTGCCCAGCCTCCAATCCATCAGGGGCAAAGTCCCCAATCGCATCCACGACCCACCGACCCCACAAATAGTCTTTTAACTCCTCTTTCCCCTCATCCGACAACAACCTTGTTAATCGATCATTCCCCACCACTTCATTCAGCTTCTTCAGCACTGATCGTGACAAGGAAGTCACTTCTAAATCCTCCCGCAACGCATCTGCTAAAAGTTTCTGATGACCACCTTTCAATTCAACCTCTTCTGAACCAACTAACTTGGCGGCTCCTAGGATCCCTTCCACCATATCAGGCGCATTTTTCGCCACCACCGCCAACGCATCACCAGGCTCATAATTCATCCCAGAACCTTCGAGGGACAACTCATAATGCCACGTCTCCTTGGCAGACCTTTCGCCATTCAGCAGCACCTTATCCAACAATTCCGAAGGAAAGGGATTTTTCTTCCCATACTCCACCGAAGGACCATTCGAAACCACCTGATCGACAAACCCGACCCCACCACCTTGAGGCTCCAAAGCGGCGAAAGCCTTCTCAACCCACCCTTCATACAATTCATCATAATCTACATCACAATCAACCCGATCAACCACCCGTTTCCCACCCAATTCCGCCAACCTCGCATCAATCTGCTTCCCAGTCTCGCAAAACTGCTCATAAGAAGTGTCACCAAGCGCGCAAACCGAGTAATTAACCCCGCTCAAATCAGCCTTCTCCGACATCAAGACCTGATGAAATTCCTCAGCTGACTCCGGAGGATCACCATCTCCCCATGTGCTCACAACAACGAGCAAGTTCTCCACCTTTTCCATATCTGCCGGCACACACTCCGACATATTCTTCATCACCGGTTTAAAACCCCGCTTCTTTGCAGCCTTAACCGTCCGATCCGCAAGCGCCTCAGAATTTCCCGACTCCGTCCCATAGAGAACCGTCAAAGGAACCTTCACTGTTGAAGCTCCAGAAACTTGAACTCCAACTCCAGCTGACAAAAATCCCCCCAACCACATCCGCTGCCCGTCATCCATCGACGACAACAAAGACTCCAAAGACTTCTTCTGGTCCGGACGAAAAGGCGACTGCTCAGGTAACAACGACATTGGGCGACAACAAATGCTATAAATTTAAGAAACCGCAGCCCTTTTCTTTAGAAAAAGACCACGGCAAAAACAACTCCCCCTTAAGCTAGTTCAGCGACTGGCAAATGAACCACTTCTTCACGATAAACTTCAGCCAACGGAGTGCTCAAATAGCGCTCCGTCGAACTACAACCAACAGTCACAATACGCTTGCCGGCCATCTCCGGACGGGCGGCCAGTTGCAAAGCAGCCCACACATTCGCTCCCGTCGAAATTCCAGCCGGCAACCCCTCGTCAACAGCCAACCTCTGCGCCGTTTCAAAGGCATTTTCATTCGAGACCTGAATCACCTCGTCAATAATCTCCGTATTCAAGTTTCCTGGGATAAATCCAGCTCCAATCCCCTGAATCTTATGAGGCCCCGGCTGCCCGCCAGAAATCACCGGACTCGCCTCCGGCTCAACAGCAACAGTCATGAGCTCCTTCCTCCCCTTGAGAACCTCTGAAACTCCCGTAATCGTCCCACCTGTTCCGACACCCGCCACAAAAGCATCCACATTTCCTTCCGTCGCTTCCCAAATTTCTTCCGCAGTCGTCTTCCGATGAACTTCAGGATTTGCAGGATTGTCAAACTGCCCTGGACCAAATGCCTCGGGATCAGCTTCCAATAACTCTTTCGCCTTCGCAATCGCTCCACCCATTCCCTTTGGCCCCGGAGTCAGAACGATCTCTGCCCCCAAGCTACGCAACAAAACCCGACGCTCAGTCGACATTGTTTCCGGCATCGTCAACACACAACGATATCCCTTCGATCGCGCCACAAATGCCAAAGCAATCCCCGTATTCCCAGAGGTAGGTTCAATAATCGTGCCACCAGGCTTCAATTTCCCCTCAGCCTCAGCCGTCTCAATCATTGCCTTCCCAATCCGATCTTTCACGCTAAACAACGGATTAAAAAACTCCGCCTTCACATACACCTCTACCCCCAACCCCTCCGTCACCTTATTCAACCTGATCAACGGAGTGTTCCCCACCGTATCCACCATATTTGTTGCTAACTTGCTCATTGCTGTTCTTTCTTAACTGAATTTTTAGATCTGAAAATCCTGCACATCCGAATTTTCGTGCAGACCACACTCATACTTACTTCCCCCAAACCTCGTTCCCTCTCCACTCTCACCCTCTTCAGGAATCGTCGTCGAATGCCAATCCCCCATCGTCACATAACCTTCCGCCTCCAACGGATGCTTCGGAATCCCCTTCGTGTGAAAATAAGAACTCACCTGAGCATCGGCCCAATCCAAGATCGGATAGACCTTCAGCGTCCCCTTCTGTTGCTCTACAAAACCCCTCCCCTCGCGAGTTGACGACTGACTCCGCCTCAATCCACTCAACCACACATCTCTCCCTAACTCCTGTAAAGCTCGATTCATCGGCTCCACCTTATTCAACACACCATACTTTTTGAGACCATCTTCACCCTGTTCCCAGAGTTTCCCGTAAAGCGCTTCCTGCCTCGCTGCCGACATTCTCGGGTGATACACCCTGACATCCACCCCCCATCGCTCTATCAGCTCTTCAGCATATCGATACGTCTCCCCAAAATGATAACCCGTATCGACAAAAATCACCGGAACCGCAGGCAAATACTCCTTCAAAAGATGCAACATCACCCCAGCCTGCAACCCAAAACTCGTGCTGGCAACCAAGCGATCACCATACAACTCCCCCAACCTCACCAATCTCTCACCCGCAGACAACTCCTCTAATTCTAAAGACAAGCCGTCAATACCAGGCTCGCCTACCAACTCTTCTTTCAAACCCATCTTCATTTAAATATGACCTTTCCGATCAGATTTGTTATTTTTGAGAACTCTGGACCAATTCTTTAAATTGACAACTAAAAAAATGCAACTCTCACCTCGAGGTCCCCTCCCCTGGTCACTTTTGTTGAGGGAAGCACAATGGTTTTTCGGTAAAATGAGGCTTCAGAAAGAACCCGATAACACTTACATGAAATACATTCACTGAAGACATCAAAACCACAAAGACCACCAGCTTACCTTTCGTATCAGCCCTTTGAACCCGTAAACAATCCCCAAAACTCAGTGCTAAAACTCCTCCCCAGAATCACCCTCCCATTCCTGATCGCAGCCTCCGCCGCCGCGAAGCCCATCGATTTTTCGACTCAAATCGCACCCATCCTCGAAAACCACTGCCTCGGCTGCCATGACAATTCCGAAGCCAAAGGTGATCTCATCTTTGAAACCCGCGAACACCTCCTCAGCGCCATCACCCCAGGGTTCCCCAAAACGAGTCAACTCATCAAAGTGATCTCCGGCCCCAAACCCACAATGCCCAAAAACAGCCCCCCGCTCACCCCCACCCAAATCCAACGACTCACCGACTGGATCCAACAAGGCGCGCCCTGGCCCACCAACAAAAAACTCACCAACAAAAAAAGACCCGACCTCAACTGGTGGTCCCTCACTCCCTTGAGCAAACCAAACCTCCCCAAGAACCCAAATGCCCTCAACCCAATTGATCTTCTCGTCTCTCAAAAGCTCACCAAACTCAAACTTTCCCCAAATCCAAACGCCCCCCCTCGCACCCTCATTCGACGCCTCACCTACGACCTTACCGGGCTCCCCCCACCCCTCAACAAATCTAAGAATTTGAAAATAACCCAAACGTCCACAAGCTCATCGACCGCCTTCTCGACTCCCCATCCTTCGGACAAAAATGGGCTCAACACTGGCTCGACCTTGCTCGCTTTGCCGAAACCCATGGCTACGATAAAGACAAACCTCGCACCAACGCTTGGCCTTACCGGGACTACATCATCCAAAGTCTCAACAACGACCTCCCATACACTCAATTCGTCCAAGAACAAATCGCCGGAGACCTCCTCTTCCCCAACTCGTCAAACGCCATCGCCGCAACCGGCTTCCTTGCCGCCGGCCCCTGGGACTTCATCTCACATACCGAAGTTGGCGAAGCCAAACACGACGGACGGGTCGCCAAACATCTCGACCGAGACGAAATGGTCTCCGCCACCTTCAACGTCTTTCAATCAACAACCGTTCAATGTGCAGCCTGCCACCACCACAAAGCTGACCCCATCCAAATGGAAGACTACTATCGACTCCAAGCCATCTTTGCCGACGTCGACCGAGCCAATAGGCCCTATAAAAACATCCCAGATAATCAGGACCAAAAACTCCAACTTCAACACCAGCGCAATCAACTCAACGAACAACTCATCGCCCTCAATCAAAACCTCAACCTCTCGCCTGAAGAAAAAAAACCTCAACGCCAATCCCTCCAAAAATCCATCCACCAAATTAACGGACAACTCAAAAAACTCCCCACCGGAGAACTCGTCTATGCCATCACCACCCATTTCGCACCCGAAAGAAAGTTCCTCCCAACCAACGGCACCCCTCGCCCCATCCACCTCCTCCACCGTGGAGACCTCAAATCCCCCCGCGGCTCCTCCTCTAAGCAATTTTCAACAAATATCCCCCCCCGCATTCAACTTGCCAACTACCTCTGCCACCCCGACAACCCACTCCTCTGGCGCTCCATCGCCAACCGTATCTGGCAATGGACGACCGGGCGACCACTCGCCTCCACCCCCAACGACTTTGGGCGAATGGGCCAACCACCCACTCACCCAGAACTCCTCGACTTCTTAGCCACCTACCTTCGCGACCACCCCCAACAATCCCTCAAATCCCTCATCAAACTCATCGTCACCTCCCAGACCTACCAACGCACTTCCATCGACCACCCCAACACCCTTTCCATCGATTCTCAAAACCAATACCACTGGAAAGCAAACCGCCGCCGCCTCACCGCCGAAGAATATCGAGACACCCTCCTGTTCGTCAGCAACTCTCTCGACACCTTTAAAACCAAGGGCCCTGGCTTCCAAGACTTTGTCCTCGAAAAACCACAACACTCACCTCACTATAGGTACGACAAATTCCAATACTCCCCCTTCCAGAACCGATCTTCCGT
>JAHDGN010000032.1:0-3337 GCA_020627645.1 Akkermansiaceae bacterium | reverse complement strand
CAGAAATACCCCCGCACGATCTTCCGTTTCGTTGTTCGATCCCAACCCCAACCCTTCCTCACCTCACTCGACTGCGCCGATCCCACCATCAGCGTCCCTCTTCGCAACGAATCCACCACCGCCCTCCAAGCCCTCACCCAATGGAACTCCCCTTTCATCCAGACCGTCGCCACCACCTACGCCAAACAACTGACCATGCACCACCCCGACCCGACCCAACAAATCAACCACGCCTATCAACAACTCACCGGACGCCTCCCCACTCCCCCCGAACTCAAACTACTCTTGAAACACCTCCAAAACCACGGCCCTGAAGCACTCGCACGATCTCTCTTCAACCTCAGCCCACTCCTCTATCTCGACTAACTCGCCACCTCCCATGAACCGCAGAAACATCCTTACCGGCCTCGGCAGCATCGCCCTCACCGACCTCCTCCAGAGTTCCCAAAATAACCGCACCTCCCCAAACCAAAACCTCCACCACCCACCTCGCGCCAAACGCGTCATCCAACTCTTCATGGCCGGTGCTGCAAGCCACGTCGACACCTTCGATCACAAACCCCTCCTCGCAAAAAAACACGGTCAACCATGGGACCCAGGTGAAGAAGTCGAACTCTTCCAATCCACCCCCGGGAACACCATGGCCAACCCCTGGGAATTCACCCCCCACGGCCAGTCTGGCAAAATGCTTAGCTCCATTGTCTCCCCTCTTGGCCAAGTCGTCGACGACCTCACTTTCATCCACAATCTCGTCGGCAAAACCGGAGTCCATTCCCAAGGCGCTCTCCTCCAAACCACCGGCTTCGACTTCCCCGGCTTCCCTTCCGCTGGCTCCTGGGTCTCCTACGCCCTCGGTAGCGAAAACAACAACCTCCCCACCTTTGTTGTCCTCCCCGACCACCGGGGACTGGCCTCCAATGGAACCAAAAACTGGGCCACCTCATTCCTCCCAGCCCAACACCAAGGCACCGTCATCTACCCCAACCGCCCCCAACCCATCGCCAACCTTCATCCACCCAAAAGCCCACACATCAACCCCAACAACAACCACGATGGACTCCAACTCGTCCGCCAAATCAACCAACTCTACGCCGACCAACATCCACACGATCACCGACTCCAAGCACGCGTCAAAGCCTACCAACTCGCCGCCGCCATGCAGCTCAGCGCCACTGACGCCCTCGACATCTCCAAAGAACCCCAATACATCAAAGATCTTTACGGACTAGCCCCCGAAGGCCCCGGCGTCAACGACACCAAAATCAACCCCAAGGCCGAAGCTGAATTCTTCGGCCGCAAATGCCTCATCGCCCGCAGACTCATCGAACGAGGCGTCCGCTACATCCAAATCTGGAGCGGCAACGACAACGGCTTCCCCGAACGGAACTGGGACAGCCACAAAAACCTCAAACGTGACCACGCTCCCCTCGCCCTCGGCATGGCCACCGGAGCCTCCGCCCTCATTCAAGACCTCAAACAACGAGGACTCCTCGATGACACCATCATCCTCTGGACGACCGAATTTGGCCGAATGCCCTGCGCCCAAGGATCAGCTGGCCGAGACCACAACCCTTTCGTCTTCACCAATTGGCTCTGCGGCGGAGGATTCAAACCCGGCACCTACGGCGAATCCGACCAATGGGGATTCAAGCCCCAAGAAAGTAAAACCGAAATCTACGACATCTACGCAACCATTCTACATCAACTCGGCATCAACCACGAACAACTTCACGTCCGAAACAACGGCATCGACCGCCGCCTCACCGACGTCCACGGACACATCCTCAAAAACATCATCTCCTAAAAATCAATCACATCGGCAATCCCTCCAAAAAAGCTCCCCAAACAATCTCCCACAAACTCCCCACCACTCAAAACAATCTCCCCCGATCGACTGAAAAACTCCCCCACCCCCGACGAAACGACATCGGTCACCGCCATATCAGCCCCACTTACTAACGGATTCTCCCCAACCTCATCCTTCTTCTCGCGAGCATCAACTTTCCTCTGTCGAACCAAAATCTTCTCGTATTCTCCTCGATCAAACCAAACCGACTTCGATTCCTCACAAAAATCCAAACTCACCCCATTAAAAACAAAAGTCTTCATCTTCTGCCCAGATCGAGGCGAAACCAGCCCACCAATCTTTCCCTTCTCCCTCAACCTCTTCAAAACCTTCCCGCTCCAATCACCAGAACCAACCGCCTCCAGATTCACCATAAATCCCTCGCACTCAGGACAAAAATCAATTCCCAACTCCCCAAAGACCTTCCTCTCTAATTCACTAGCATCTCTTGGACATTTCATCGAACCGAGCCAACCTGAACCTCACCCAAACAGCCATTACAACATGCCCAAAAAATTCTCCCGCTTTCTCCATTCAGTTTGCAACCACCACAAGCACCTATGTTTGATCCGCAGACCCTCCAAAAACAACAAACGACTATCGCCTCCGCCTCAACAGAAAAGCCATCGCAATAAATGACATCAATGCCGTGGATGGCTCTGGGATGGGATTAGCAATCAAGGTCGTCGTAAAGGACAACCATTCACTTGCATAGGTATTCGATGGGTCGGAATCACCAACCCCAGTTGGACGAGCAGAATAAGCGATCTGCACATTATCGACACCTACTGGAAGCGTAATCGCCCATGAATCGACATTATTTTCAATCATTGTCGTCGTGGCCTCGATAAAAGCACCCGACGAGATGAGAGCACCGTCAGCCTGATTAATTTGACCATCAGGATTCGTGATCAACGCATCACCTCCCCCAGACCACGAAATGGTAAAGTTCATCTCACCATTGGTAACCCCAGATCCATTGAACCCTGGAGCATTACTGCCACCATTCCAGCCGGGACTTTGCGCCACTGTAATGGCTCCCAAAAGAGTATTGGCCGCCGGAGCAAGATTGAGCGAAACATTGTTAACGCTCGTCGAATCGTTCGTATTGTTTCGGAAAAAATACATGAAGTAGTCATCGTCAACCTGAAGAGTCAGATTGCGATTAGACCAGTCGTTCGTGCTAACAGTGCTCTCAAGCGTCCAGTTCGCACTGAGTGCTCCATCAGTGAATGCCCCATCTCCCACAGTATCCACTTCATCATCCGCGTCTACCGGAGCGGATGGCTTATTAACAATCGTCGCAACTGTGACGCCGGAAACCGACTCTAAGCCAAACAAAAAAATCAGAGTGTACTTTTTCATGAAGTCTACAATGCAACACCGATTGCACGAAAAAATCAAGGATCCACCAAAGATTCCTAACAACCGCAAAGAACCGTCCACCGTCCACCGTCCACCGTCCACCGTCCACCGTCCACCGTCCACCGT
>JAHDGN010000460.1 GCA_020627645.1 Akkermansiaceae bacterium | reverse complement strand
TTCGATGATCCCTGGTGTTTTGGGGAGACATAGAGGGGGTGGTTGGGGGTGGGCGAGGTAGAGGAAGAAGGGGGTGTCTTTGTTTTGTCGGATGAATCGGGTCGATCGCTCCGTGATCCAGGTTGTCATCCATGTTTGATCTCGGACGAAGGCGACAATTTCGTCATCTTCGATGAGTGGCAGGTGAGGATACCTTTTGAGAAAGCGAACTGGACCGCTCGGCCACATGTCGTTGGAGTAGGGGTAGCCGAAGTAATCGTCGAATCCGTGATTTGGGGGGAGGAATTTCTTTTGATGTCCGAGATGCCATTTGCCGTAGGTGGCGGTGTTGTAGCCGACTGATTTGCAGATTTCGGCTAAAGTGGTTTCGGTCGGATTGAGACCAGTTTTGTTGGTTGGGAAAAGGGCTCCGGTGATGCCAATCCGATTGGGGTAGCAGCCGGTGAGGAGAGCGGCTCTGGAGGCGGAGCAGACTGGTTGGGCAACGTAGAAGTCGGTGCACTTAACACCATTGCTGGCAATGGAATCGATATTTGGGGTTTTCCAACCGGTAGCACCGTAAGATGTGAGGTCGCCGTAACCTAGGTCATCACAGTAGATGATGACGATGTTTGGTTTTTGAGATGCGAGAGAGTGGAGGGTTAGGACGATGAGAAGGAAGATGGAGCGGAACATGAAACTTTCGACGTGAGAGATGGTTTACGTGAGATCGGCGAGTATTTTTCGAACTGCTTTTGGGTAAATCAAATGTTCTTGTTCCTGGATTCGTGCGTGAAGAGTTTGTGGAGTGTCATCGGGCAGAACTGGAACTTTGGCTTGGAGAATGATTTCTCCGGTGTCCATGCCGGCATCGACATAGTGAACCGTGCAGCCGGATTCTTTGGCATTGTCTTCAATTGCTTGCTCCCAAGCACAGAGGCCCGGGTATTTGGGAAGCAGTGAGGGGTGGATGTTGAGGATTCGTTGAGGGAAGGCTGAAAGAAGGGGTTCACGAATGAGTCGCATGAATCCGGCGAGGCAGATGAGGTCGATTCCTTCGAGATGAGAGAGTAGCCGCTGAGAGAGGTCTTTTCCTCCGGGGACGTGCATCGTGGGAATGTTCAGGTCTTTCGCTTTGTTGAGAATGAGGGCATCTTCTTTGTCAGAAATCACCAGGGTGATTTGGTCGCGAAATTGCTCAGCTAGAGCGGTGAAGTTTGATCCGGTGCCGGAACCAAGGATGGCGATTTTTTTTGAGGACATGAGTTCAAGCTGGTAGTGATTTGGTAGAGGTATCGTGCTCTATCTCGTGTCAGGATCTAGCATCTATTTTCAAAAATCGCTCAAAGGTTTCGGGTGATTCCAGCCTGGCAACGAGAAGTTGATGGAGTTAGCCTGGGCTATGTTGACATGACAATTTGAGCGATGTTTGCTGTCTCTGTGTAGGATGGTGTTTGACCTCATTTTTTGTTGATCTGCAAATTTTCTGCGATGATGAGTAACTTGCTCCTTGTAAGGCGGTCAGTTTCGGGATGGGTATAAAGAATCTTCCAAGCATTCAATATTTTGGCTCAACAAAAAGGTGGGTGGATGTACTGCCATGACCGAAAGTTTGTTGTCGATGATTGGTAAGATTTGGTTATTGCACTGAATAAAATTGGGAAAGGCTCAGTGATCCGATATTCCTAATATTTAGGGTTGACCCGACGTCTCTAACAGTGAAAGTTCTGCCTCTCTCCATTTGGTGTTCATTTGAATTTTTGTCGTGATGAAATTTATGCGTATTCGTGAATTGAAGTTTAGTTTGGCCTTTTTGGCCTTATCTGCGTCCGCTGTTTTTGCCCAAGAAGAGGGCGAGGCTGTAGAAAAAATGAAGGATGCTGAAGTCGAGCGCACATGGGTTCGCGAGGGAGACGGGCGAGAGGTGATACTGGAGGAACTGAAAACGGTGATCAGGAAAGTAAAGAGGGGAGGAAAGAGCTCAAAGAACACGGTGAGAAAGAAGAAGGCTTCGCAGAATCGTGGGAAGATGAATCAAGCAGAGAAGGGGCAGAACGGTGCTCAAAAGCAAGAGGTGCTTTTGTTTCTGAATGCGATTGTGTTTCGAAACGGAATGTCGCTGTTGAGGTGGAATTCGACTGCTTCTGAGGGAGGCGTTGAGGTGAGGGCATGGAGCAAGTATGGATTTGAAAAAATGGTGGGGCATCACCGGGTTGAGAATCGTGCCAAACGCTGGTCTGCGATGTTGGTCAAGAGGGCGGCGTCGCCAGCAGAGGAAAGAAGATATCGCCGGAGGCTGAATCGTTTTGTGACGAGGATGAAGCAGAGTCCGGTGGTGAAACGGAGAGGGTTCTTGATGAACTTTGACTCGGGGGTGGAACAGGCGGATCGGAGAGAGGCGAGGGCATTCATGGCCACCTTGCATCGGTTCATCAGAGACAACCGGAGAAGTATCGAGGCGAATTACGACGCCGGAGTGGCAGAGCGTCAACGAAGACGGCGGGAAGAGGCGGCAGGTCGGGGGCTGCGGAAGAAGCCGGTGAGAATTCGGTTTAGACGAATCAAGG
>JAHDGN010000459.1 GCA_020627645.1 Akkermansiaceae bacterium | reverse complement strand
ACACCACGCCCACCACTCAGCCTCAAAATCGCGCACTAAATTCCCCGAAGAACCAGAAAAAATGAAGTAATCAGAACATTAATAGACAGGAAATTCTATTTTCCACTCTCCATCAAAAAAGTCTCCACCAACTGAGTCACCTCATCTCCCTTGCGCCCAAGATCCCGACTGATCGATGAATGAGTCTTTCCCTTCAGCCCATGAACCGAAGCCTGACCACCAACCTTCTGAAGGGATTTTAACAATCGCTCCGCCTGAAAACTCGCTGTCTTTCTCGATTCCACATACAAAATAAAAAAATTTGGATACACTCGCCCCTTTTCAATTTGAAACACTGGCGACGCGTCACGTTGAAGTTCTTTCTGATCAGTGAACGCATCACGAAACATCTTTTGATACACCTTCGTCTGAAGTCTTTCAACCTGAGCAGGCACATCATAGCCAGCTCCATCCAAAAGAATAACCCCCTGAATCGCCCCTGGATCAAATTTCACCTTTAACAGGCGATCATGATCAACAGCCGCTAAAGCCGCCAAATGCGCCCCAGCCGAATGCCCAATGAGAAACAATTTTTCCCCATCCCCTCCATAGTCTCCAATATTTTCCTGCACCCATGCCAACGCAGCGACAACATCCTCCACATGAGATGGATGACGAACTTGAGGCGATAGACGATAGTTAGACCGTTTCTCAAAAATAATTGCGCCTATTGGTGAGAAAAGTCTGTACTTATTCACATTACTTTTCATGATTAGGAATCGGACGGACACGTCAGCTCCCGAATCACGAAAACTGCACGCTCGAAGAGCTTGAAGTAGCCTTAGCATGCAGTCCTGATCAAAAAGCCCATCACAGACTCAATATCATTCACCTTTTGCGGTGTGGCTGCCCTTTCGAGATTGCTCTCAAGAATGCACGGGTCAGCGAACGAACGCTTCAACTTTGGATCAAAGTCTTTAACGATCAAGGTATCGACGGTCTCACTTACCGACCTCGGCCAGGGAGACCTCGCCTCCTTAAAGTTCATGAAGTTGACGAAAAAATCCTCCCACTTGTTGATGATCCTGCCTCTGCTGGACAGCAGCATTGGACTGCGGTCAAGCTATGTGGATGGCTGCGCGACAATGAAGGCTTAGAACTCAGCTATCCAACATTGGTTCGTTATCTCCATGAGAGAGGTTACGCTCGCCGCATCCCTCGTCCCGTTCCCGAGCCTCCTGATCGAGATGTTTGGGAGAAGTGCAGAGAAGAATTTGCCGAAGAGCTTTTGGGTCTTCTCAATGATTCCCAAAACAAGGTCTTTTTTGGCGATGAAGCGGGATTTGAAGGAGATCCCAGACCACGTCAAAGGTGGGTCAAACGAGGTTCACGACCAACCCAATCCTATCATGGAGGGCACGTTCGTCAGAACGTTGTGGGAGCGATTAATCCAGCAGATGGACAGTTGGTAAGTCTAATCGTTCCTCATAGTGACACCGAAGTTTTTCAGACATTTCTTGATACGATGGCCAAGGAAGTTCCAGATGAGGGAAAGAAGATCTGGCTCATTTTAGACAACGCGAGTTGGCACAAATCGAAATCACTCAACTGGCATCATATCGAAGTGAAATTTCTCCCAGCCTACAGCCCGGATTTCAATCCCATCGAACGGCTCTGGCAATATTTGAAAGGACATCAACTGGCTGGTTACCTGACGAAGGACGGGAGGGAACTCTCTGACAAGTTGGTGAATTCAATCAAAGAGCTCCTAGACCAACCAAATCTCCTAAAATCGGTCTGCAAAATTCACTCCTAATAACCGCAATCTATTTTGAGAAAAGGTCTAACCGAAACAACCACATACCCCTGCCCAACAAACCAATGAGCCTTCGGGTTCACAAATGATCGATTGGCCTTATCTCCCATCCTCCACCCCCCACCATGAATCATCACCATGACCGGTCGCACTTTTTCTTCTGTTGCCTTGGGCAAATAGAGATCCAACGACGTCAACTTCTCCTCAAAGCCTTCCCTCTTGGCATAAACCAAGTTCTTCTTCACCACCACCTCGGCCCCCAAACAACATGGAATCAAAAAAAGAAAAAGAAACCTAACCATCGCACAAGATCAAACCAATCATTTGCAGAAGAGTTTCAAAATCCAAAAGCTCCAAAACGATCACCTGAAAGAGGGGGGCTCAAATAGGGTTTGCTCAAAAAGTCTGCACGGGAAATTTTCAGTTTTCGCTGAAAACTAGATTTCCTGAGGCACTAATTCGCAAATAGATGCGATGAATTTTCAAAGCAGATCTCCAACCCCTTGCACTCTCCTGTAGGCTTATCAATCCAAGTTTGAGACCCAAAAGAAGATGCCTAAGGTGTCGGCGCAACCACGTATCCAAGTTCAATACGATCAACCCGATGCTGATCACGCTTACGCTCGTATGAGCCAGCTTCGCTTTGATTCGCTCCAAGGTCCCCTTTCTTTTTGCATTTCCAAATTTCCCTTCAACAGGGATTCGATCTAGTGCGCTGTCATTGCTAAAATTTCGGGTTTCTTAAATAAATTTTTTTC
>JAHDGN010000458.1 GCA_020627645.1 Akkermansiaceae bacterium | reverse complement strand
CATCAATCCCCCATAACCCAAGAGCCATATAGCCCACAATTAGCATCAAAAACCCCGTGATAAATTGTCGTCTCCGCCCCCGATCCCGCAACGTCAACATCGCCATTGCCCTCGACATGTTCCACCACTGAGAATTCTTCACCGCCACAAGCTAACCAATCGCCATTGCCTTCGCAAACTAATCGTCATAAACCTCAGCCGAGTAAGAAAAACTCAGATTCCCACCCCTTAAAGATGAACATTCTCCTTCTTCACTACCATCTCAGAGCTGGAGGAGTGACCAGGGTCATCCAGACACAGATCAAAATCCTCGAGCGGACCTCTAGACAATCTCACTTGCCCACATCTCACCATTCCAGAACTCGATTACCAAAAATTCGGAGCGATCCCACTCGAAAAAATCCTCAACCATCCCGCAGGTCTCTGTCTCATCCATAACCCCATTCTGGGCCTCAATAGCGCCTACCCAGATCTCATCAATGCCGCTGCCAACCATTTCCCTAGACTTCTCCTACAATGCCACGATTTTGTGGAAGATGGCCGCCCCGCAAACTACCAACTCCTCGCTCACCGAAGCGACCTCTACCCTCTCGCCCCTCACGTTCATTACGCCACCATCAACACACGTGACCAAAAAATTCTTCTGAACGCCGGACTGCCGCCAGAACTCTGTCACTACCTTCCTAACGCCATCACTCCACCCCACTTGCCACCATCAACTTCCCAAGAAACCCTGATCTTTTATCCTGTTCGAGGGATCCGACGTAAAAACCTCGGAGAGCTATGTCTCCTAGCCGCTCACGCTCCCTCTAATGTCAAATTCGCCGTCGCCCTCCGCTCAACCTCTGAAGAACCCCCAGAGATTCACGATGATTGGGTCCACTTTGCCCAACACCATCAACTCCCCATTCAGTTCGACATTGGCTCCAAAAGCCCCGAAAAATTCTACCAAACCCTCTCAAATGCGACCCACTTCGTCACCACATCCATCTCCGAAGGATTCGGCCTAACCTTCCTCGACCCAGCCTTTCTCGACAAACCCCTCATCGGCCGAGACCTCCCCGAAATCACTCGCGACTTTGCCCCCTACGGCACACTTTACCAGAATATCCCCATTCCACTCCACGCCCTACCAAACGAACTCAAACACCGCCACCTTGAAGCCCTCTCAAAGAACTATTCCTCCTATCATCAAACGGTTACCCCAAAACAAAAAGAAGAGGCTTGGGCAGAATACACCCAAGACGAACATGTCGATTTCGGCAATCTGCCCGAAGACCTCCAACGTCACGTGATCACCCAGCACCATCTGCCACATCTGAGAAGCTGGCTCAAAAACGCACTTCATACCCCACCCTCAAAGATAGATACCTCCCCATGGAGCGAAAACGCCTACTCACAGCGCCTCCAGCAAATTTTCGCCTCAATCCCAACACCCCCAAAAACCCAACTTACCCACCTGGACCCTAGGAAAATCCTCAGTCAATTTCTGACGCCATCCCGATTTCATCATCTACGCACTATTCCTCCAACCAAGCCCTCAGAACCTCCCAGTCGCTCTTAAAGTTTTGAAGAGCCTCTGTCACCTCAGCTCCATTCTTACCCCACTCGACATGAAGCGAGATCGGAACGGGCTCGAGCCCCTTCATCACCTTCTTGAAAATTCCTCGATCCACAAATCCCTGATTCAATGGCACATTGACAAGCTGATTGGTTCGTTCCCCTCCCCATCTCGCATCCTTCACATAAATTGCTCCCGTATGCTTCTTCAACAATCCCAAAGCCGTATCAAACGATAACCCAGAATCCATTCGCACATGTCTCAAATCAAAAGCAACCCCCATCTCCTCAACTTTCACACCCTCTAGCATAAAAGCCAAATCCCAGGCCATCGATCCCGCATACTGCGCTCCCGAGTGAGCCTGATATAATCCCTGAATCCCGACCTCACGATTCATCGCGATCATCTCCTTCATCCGTTTCACAAAATCCCTCTGCTGCGATAGCAGATCCTTTCGATGATCATACCGAAAGTAATCCATGCGATACCTCGCAATGCCATTCTCTTTCAAAATCCTCAGCAATTTCTCGCTTTCTGCATCAGCTCTCCCAATGGTCGTCGCCGCAATCAATGCCCTCTGCCCACTCTTGCCCAAATCCGCTACCATCTTAGGAATCTCCTCCTCAGCTCGCTGAGGCGAAACATGCCCCCCTTGCCTCACAGTTGCCTCAATCCCCTGCACACCCAGCTTCTCCAGTTCCTGGCCCATCTTTTCGTAATTCATCCCTTGCATGGGCTTCTCAAAAAGAATCACCGGCCACTTCCCTTTCTCTCCACCTCCTCCGCCCAACACCAATCCGCTACCAGCCAACATCCCTAAGCCTAAAATTGAACGACGATCCATACAGACAGTCAAAACCACAAATCAATAATTCCAAGCAACTTATCTCACCGGAGAAACCCAAAACCAGAACAAGATCACCCGAAATCCCCTTTTCATTTAGGTCAGCCTCAATACCCTTCCAAAAATTCAAATGAAAGCCTTTGTTACTCTC
>JAHDGN010000457.1 GCA_020627645.1 Akkermansiaceae bacterium | reverse complement strand
AGAAATGTGGGCACGACCACCAAGATCGGCTATTTCTCTCAGCATCGTGCGGCTACTTTGAATGAGGGGAATTCCGTTTTGGAAGAGGTTGTGGAGGCGGGAGGAGGGATGAGGGAAAATGAAGCAAGAGCGATCTTGGGATCATTTTTGTTCAAGAAGGAAGATGTTGAAAAAAGAGTGAAGATTCTCTCTGGGGGAGAAAAGTCTCGGTTGTCTCTGGTCAAATTCTTGGTTGATCCACCGAATCTACTTTTGATGGATGAGCCCACAACACACTTAGATTTGACTTCGATTGAAGCTCTGATTTCTGCTTTGAAAACCTATGAAGGAACATTGGTCTTCATTTCTCACGACGTACACTTCATTCGCTCCCTAGCAGAACACACCTGGCACATTGATGGTGGTGAGGTGAAGAAATACTCGGGAGGGTATGATTACTATCTCCAGAAATCGGGTGCGTTTGGGGATGATTTCTTTGATGTTTGAGGGCAAGTGGGCTGAAGTTGAGGTGTGATTGAGGTGGATATTTTAGGTGTCTTGGCGGCTGGAAACCTCGCCGCCAAGAGGACGGAGAATTAGTGAGCTTGGAGCCAGTTGTCGCCGACCCCGGTATCTATTTTAATTGGCACGTTATTTGGGAGATCGATTGCAGTTTCCATTGCTTTAACGATTTTTGGAGTGAGTTCTTCTTGTTCATCCAGGTGGAGATCGAAGAGCAGCTCATCGTGGACTTGGAGAATCATTTTCGTTTGATGGCGTTGGAGTAGCTTGTGGATATTGACCATTGCAATTTTGATCATATCAGCGGCAGTCCCTTGGATCGGCGAATTGATCGCTGCTCGTTCTGCGTTATTTCGAACCGTGGCGTTTCCAGAATTGATGTCTTTGAAATATCGTCGGCGTCCTGTGAGGGTCGTGGTATACCCATCACGTTGAGTTGCTGATACGGTCTCTTCCATGAATTTTTTAATAGCAGGGTATTGCTGAAAATAGGTGTCGATGATTTCTGCTGCTTCAGAGCGTGGGATCTCGAGTCTTTGTGACAGTCCGAATGCTGAGATGCCATAGATGATCCCAAAGTTGACCATTTTTGCGGTACGGCGCATTTCTGAACTTACTTCTTCCGCCGAAACGTCAAAGACCCGAGCAGCTGTTGCACGATGGATATCATGGTTCTGCTGGAAGGCCTCGATCATATTTGGATCATTGGCTAGGGAAGCCATGACACGGAGTTCGACCTGAGAATAGTCTGCAGCTAAGAGCGTGAAGGCTTTTGATCGTGGAGTAAACGCTCGTCTGAGTTGGCGGCCATTTTCCGAGCGGACCGGGATATTTTGCAGATTGGGTTCGGACGAGGCGAGGCGCCCAGTGGCAGTGAGGAGCTGATGGAGGTGAGTGTGAATCCTTTTTGTATGAGGCGCCCGATGGTTTGGGAGAGCATCAACATAGGTTGACTTTAATTTAGTAGCTTCACGATAAGAGAGAATGTTGGCAATGATCGGATGTTTCGGAGCGAGAGCAGCGAGGGTTTGTTCGTCTGTCTTGAATTGACCAGTTTTTGTTTTCTTAGGTTTCTCAACAAGCTTCATTTCCCCAAAAAGAATTTCTCCAAGCTGTTTGGGGGAATTCAGATTAAATGGTTTCCCGGCAGCATTTTCGATATTTTCAGTGAGTTCGTTGATTGTTTTGGAAAGGGTTTCTCCGACCTCATCTAGAATCTGCTGATCCATCGTGATGCCTTGAGCTTCCATGTTTACGAGAACAGAAATGAGAGGGGCTTCGATATCGTTGAGAATGTGCTCGAGGCCAAGTTCTGTAAGTTGAGGTTCAAGTTTTTCAAAGAGTTGTAGAGTAACGTCGGCATCTTCGGACGCATATGGAGCAATTTTTTCGAGAGGAATTTGGGTCGGGTCTATCTCGCCTTTCGCAACCTGCTTCTTGGTCGCTGCTGAAAACAGATCATCTGGCTGACCGTCGTCGGGCAGTGACTCGTTATGGAGGTCTAGGAGTTTGATCGTGGAGTAATTGAGAAGGTTTTCGGCAAGAGCATCTAAGGTATGTTTTTGGTCAGGAGCGATGAGCGTATGCGCTAGCATTGTGTCGAAGAAGGGACCTTTGGCTTCAATGCCATGGTTGAAAAGAATCGCTAGATCGAACTTTAGATTGTGGCCAATTTTCAGCGATGTTGATTGAAACAAGGGCAGAACACTCTGGGATTTTTTCTTCCAGTCTTCGGAATCTTTAATTGGGAGGTAGGATCCACTTCCGGATTTGTGAGAGAAAGCAATTCCAAGGAGTTTTGAGGAAAATCGATCGAGTGAAGTTGTCTCAACATCAAAGCAGAAATGGGGGACATTTTGAAGATTCTCGATGAGTTGGGTGAGTTTCTCATCAGAGTCGATGAGCTGATAATCTGGATTGACATCATCAATGGTTTTCAGATTTTCGAAAACAGGAGTTGAGTTTTCTTTGCCGGGTGATGTTGCCCCGAAGAGGCGCTGAGTGAGGGTGCGGAATTCCCAGTATTCGAAAAGATCCTTAAGTTTTTCATTATTACGGGAAGTGAT
>JAHDGN010000031.1 GCA_020627645.1 Akkermansiaceae bacterium | reverse complement strand
TCCCCCCCTCAAAAATCATCTGATTCAGTTTTACAAAAAACGCACGACCCTCAACAACTTCTAGATCCTCCTGAAGATAAGGATCCCTCAGTCGACGGACCATCGGTTTAATAATAAAATCCTTACCTGAAATACCTAATTCACGCGGAGCAGCTTCCAAGGTCCCGTCAGGACGAGATCGCCCAGGAAGAGCCCGATACTTATAAACAACAATCGCACCATTCCTCTCATGTGAAGAAATGATCCAATCGAAGGCTTTCTCAAACGAAGAATCATACAGGTCCTGTTCACGGCCTGTTCTGACACGCGTGAGCTCATCTGCCAACGACGCCTCGAGACGACTCGCTTCATCGGCAGAAAGAGCCTTGCTAATCGTCCTCGCTGCCGGTGCAAACACAGCCATAAAGCCGGTGATCAATACGACCAAAATACCTAGAGCGATCACAGTTTCGGCCAAAGTAAACCCTGAGCACCGTCGCTTTCCTTTTGATGAAGAAATCATTTTATTCTCTATTGTTAGTCGTTATTGCCCGATCCGATTAATATCCCGAATCGTTGATGTGTCGCCGTTTCGAAGAAGAACAAATCCACCCATATTCTTCCCCCCACCCATTCTTGGACTTTCCTGATGCATAGGGCGAGGTCCGCTCTGCACAACAAATCCAGCTCCAGGCGTTGTTGTAATACCCTGACCGTTAAACTCATAATAGTGACAGCGACGAACATCAGAGGGATCAGAACTAAGTTGGTGTGTTTCTGAGGGGAGCTCATTCCCCCCCCTCATATCTGCATAGCTCAACTCTGGGCTCCAATAAACTGACTCTGGCAAAAACACTGGCGACCCTGATCTAGTCCACTCATTTTCCTCCCGGCCATTATTGTCGACCTTTTTATACACGACCAACAGCATTCGCCGATATCGCTCTCTGTCCTCAGATGCGTTGTCATTAAGCTCTGTATGGATAAGCAAACGAGCTCTCGTGTTTTGGTTAGTCGCTAAATTTTTGGCCTGAACAAGCATCGTTCTGCCTAGAGCGATCCCCCCAGTGACTCCTTGCCCCTTACCTATCTTCTCAATCCCAACCGAAGCTAAAGTTAAAAGGATTGCGATAATTGAAATCACAGCAAGCAGTTCCACCAAGCTGAACCCCCGTCGAATGGGAACTCGAGAGCCCTTTTCCCTACCAAAATTAACCATCATTACTACTTAGATATCGCCCTAATGGCGGATCGATTCAAGGGAAAATTGTAATTACACTGTAAATATACGGACGATCAGCGCCGAGCTCCCAAAATCAACCCTTGATTTTTGCCAAAAACCCAAACTTTCAGGGGTTCTTCCAGAACATCCCATGGAACAAAAAAACAAGTTGCCATTCTCCGATAACAAGAAAACCACCCCTTTTGATTAGTCTTTCCTCGTTCGAGATAACTCCTCTTTCGTCACCAACGGAGACAGGACGCACTTTGAAATGAAAAAACCGACAACTCCCCCAATGAAATGAACCAAATGAGCAACATGAAAAACGCCGGGGGAAATATTTTCCACAGAACGACCCACGTTCGCCAAGATTGGAAACTCCAGCTTTGGCGAGATCAAAAATAAAATGAGACTCCCAAGTAGAAAACCGACACAAAGATTTTTGGCCGAAATCCCAAATAGAAACATTCGTGATTCAGGAGAAAAAGAAAAGTAACACACTAATAAACCAATGATGCCACCTGAAGCTCCTACCAGCTTTAAATTAGGCTCAATCTCAAAAAGAAATTGAGCTCCCAACTGAGCTAGCCCTCCAAAAAGTCCAGTAATCCAGAAAACGAGCACGACCTTACGCCAATGGACAATCTCACCTAACCTCGAAGCCCCGTAATAAAACATCAGTCCATTGACGAAAAGATGGAACCAGCTTCCGTGAATCAACAAATGTGAAACCAGCTGCCAATAGTGCCCATCACGAATCCCTTCAATCGACAATCCACCTAGCTGATAGACTACAAACAAATCACCCAAAAGACCTGAAACCAGGATCACGTGAACAAACACAAAAACCAAAAAACCAGCGGTTTGCAAATTCACCCCAGGTTGACTCCAACGCACCCAGTTCACATCAGAAATCAATTGGAATCCAAATCAGCCGAAATCTTCCCATCTCGAATTGTCAGCACCCGATCACCGAGACTAGAAAGCTTTTGATCATGAGTAACAACAACCAATGTTGCCCCTTTTTCCCTCACCACCTGTGTGAGCAAATTCATCACCTCCGTTCCATTTTTCGAATCCAAATTCCCAGTTGGCTCATCCGCGAAAATAACCGAAGGCAAATTGACAAGTGCACGCGCAATAGCCACCCGTTGCTTCTCCCCCCCCGAAAGCTCGGCAGGTAAGTGATCTAATCGCTCCCCCAGCCCTACTCGATCCAAACACTCTCTCGCAAACTCCCTCTTTTTCTTTCCCCCAATAAGTCCAGGCACCAAAACATTTTCCAAAGCAGTCAGCTCAGGGAGCAAAAAATAGTTTTGAAAAATATAGCCAATTTTCGAATTTCGGACACGGGCCTGAGCGCCAGGGGATAAGGAATAAAAATCATCTCCGTCGATAGAGACTCTGCCCTCATTGGGACTTTCTAACCCCGCCAGAGTATACATCAACGTGGTCTTTCCTGCACCGCTCGGACCACACAGAAAAACCATCTCGCCCGCATCGATCTTGAGGGACACCCCTTTCAGAACCCGAACTTCTTTACCGCCCAAAGCATAGGAACGATGGATATTTTCAGCCTCAATCATTGCGCCCCAATACTCTGAATAGTCTTGAAGATAGCTGTAATCATCAGCCACGCCATCGTTCCAATCAAAACAGCCATCACAAGCAACACACAGGGCATGATGAGAGCCATAATCCTCTGCAACGAGTTTGCCAATTCCTTATCGAAGCGTTCAGCTGCTTTCCTGAGCGATTGATCGATCTTCCCGGTCTGTTCTCCGACCGACACCATATCGATCAGGAGGGGAGAAAACGCACCAGTGCGGCTCAAAGAGGCTGAAAGTGATCGCCCATCCCCCACCCACTCCAACATCCTCTCTAAGTGTCCCTTTAAGTAGAGATTCGGTGTGGCATCTTTCGTCAACTCAAGAGCCCTCAGCAAGGGTAATCCATTTCCGACCAAGTTGGCCATTGTTTCTAGAAACTGAACATAGAATCGATGCTCCACAACCTTTCCAAATAACGGAGCCTTAACCTTAAATCGATCCCAAGCAGGTCGATTGGCTTCATTATCCTTCCACGCCTTGAAAAGAATCAACAAAGCCGCCAAAACCAACAAGATCACGACCCACCATTTTTGGAAAAAATCCGAAGTTCCCATCAACATCCTTACGCCCATTGGAATCTCCCCACCCGAATTGCTCTCCAAAAGCTCAGTCAATTGGGGAATCAGCTTCGTGACAAAAACAATCACCACTCCGATACCAGCCAAAATCAAGAAGGCAGGGTAAATCAGGGAGAGAATCACCTTACTTTGCAACTCCTGAAGCGTCTTTAAGTAATGAGCCTGACGATTCAAGATCGTATCTAGCGCGCCACTTGCTTCACCAGCCGCAGCTAAGTTGCAATACAAAGGCCCAAAGCTTGGACTCACCTTTCTCAAAGAAGACGAAAAACTATTTCCATCCCTCACCAGCTGACGCAACCGTGTCGAGACTTCCTTCAAACTTCCCAATTCCTCGCGATTCTCCATCGCACGTAGAGCTGGCTCCAACTGTAATCCAGCCGCTAACATATCGGATAATTCTTCCGTGAACAAGACCACTTCAGCCCTCTTCAATTTGATCTGGCCACTAGAATTTTCCTTTACCCCCTCTTTCGTCTGAGCCGAAGCTGGCTTTTTCGCTTTGACCGGTGGCGACTTTGCCGCGCTTTTGCCGGCATCTGCTCCCATGCTGATCGAAACAGGCTGTAGCCCCTTACGATCGAGCTGCTTCAGCGCCTCTCCCCGGTCGGAAGCATCTAACGTTCCCGTTACAACTCCCCCTTTACCGAGTGCTTTATATGTAAAACTTGCCACTTGCTTGCTTTGAAAATTCTTAATGTCCAGCTCCCAGATCAGTCGCGGTGACTGAAACAACCTCCTCGATCGTGGTATCCCCTTTCATCACCTTATGCCAACCATACTCCCTCATTGGTACATACCCATCCCTGATAGCTTGCTCTCGCAAAATTGGGGCTGCCTCATTCTTTGCCACCATATCTTCCATCTGGGTTCCAATGAGGACCACTTCGTAGATCGCGAGACGACCTGAAAACCCCGTTCCTCTGCACTTGTCACAACTCCCCGCTTCGTATGCCTGCCCAACGATATTATCAGGAATCTCTAACCGAGCACGCTGCCCAGGAGTCACCTCAACCGGAACTTTACAATGCTCACATAACTTCCTTACCAATCGCTGAGCCAAGAAGGCCCTTACCGAGGCAGCCACCAAAAATGGCTCCACTCCCATATCTACTAATCGACTGATCCCCCCCAATGCATCATTAGTATGAAGCGTCGAAAATACCAAGTGTCCTGTCAATGAAGCACGAATAGCAATCTCGGCGGTCTCTAAATCGCGAATCTCCCCCAACATCACAATATTTGGGTCGGCTCGAAGAATAGAGCGCAGCCCACTCGCAAAGGTCAACCCAATCTCGCTCTTCACTGCAATCTGCATCACCCCTTCCAGCTTATTCTCCACAGGGTCCTCAATCGTAACAATACGAGTATCTGGCGTATTCAACTCACTTAAGAACGAATATAAACTCGTCGATTTACCGGAACCCGTAGGCCCAGTAATCAAAATAATTCCATTCGGTAAGCTTAAGATACTCTTGATCTTATCCAGGACAAAATCCTCCATCCCCAATCTGGCCACATTGAACTTCTCCTGATTCAACAATCGCAAACTCACTGACTCGCCCTCCACTGTTGGGACCGTGGCCACACGAACATCAATCGAAGCCCCCTCAAACTGCAGATTAATTCGACCATCTTGTGGTAACCGCTTCTCCGCAATATCCAACTTGGACATGATCTTTAAACGAGCAATCACCGAAGACTGTAACGCCTTAATTTGGTCAGGAACCGCAATATCTACCAAGCGACCATCGAGTCGGTACCGGATCCGCAAATTATCAGCGAGAGGCTCAACGTGAATGTCTGTTGCCTTTTGATCTAATGCCTCACGAATGATCTGATTCACAAACTTAACAACGCTGGCCTCCTCATCATCAACCTCATCAATGACACTTGCCTCATCCTTTGATTCCAGATTTTCAAAATCCAAATCTCGACCTTCCAGCAACTGCTCGAAAGTATCCGCTCCAACCCCGTAGAGCTTCCGGAGAGAATCATGCACCCGCCTTCTGGAAGCCATGTGCCAAACGATAGGCATCTCCACAGACTGTGTTGCAGCTTGTCTCGCCGTTAAGTTGAGGGGGTCATAAGTCACCATATGAAGCCGGGTGTTTTCACCCTCCCCTTCAATCTCAATAGGCAAAACCCGGTGTTTTAGAGCAATCTGAGGCCCGCAAGCATCGCGTAAAGGTAACGGGCTTTCAAAATCTGGAATCTCCGCCAACCACTGAACTCGTAGATCAGCCGATAGCTTCTCCATGTAGGGCTCCTCATCAACCAAACCACTATCCAAAATATCATCGACAGCTGAACTCTGACGCTGAGCAGCCACGCTGATCGCCTCCGACAAGGCTTCCAAATCATCACATCCAGTCTCTCGGGCAGGTTTAATCAATAAGTCGGTCATCTTAAAAAGCTCAGTATCAGGAAAACGAATCTACCTGGAAGATCTGTCTGTTGAATTTAAAAAGATTTCCACCCTTTTCTTCCAAAACTAGAAACCGACGATTTCTCGTTGCAGGAAATCAAAGTCAGACATACACTCAAACGTCTGTCTCATGCGCCAGAAGTGGTTGATTGGCCGACCCGATATTTAAAAAACTGGGGGTGGCCCCGGAAAGAAAATGTCATGCCTTCACTGGAAGACAGATTCTTGAAGGAAACCCCCAACCTATTGGGCTTCGGGAGAGCGGCTCATGCGCCACGGACGGTGGGGCAGATCATTGAGGGCTCGCTGACTTTTTCAGCGGGCCCTCACCTTTGCCTCTCACCATTCTGAACCCGTTTCATATTTGCAAAGTCCCAATCTCCAAACCACAATTCACAGGGATGTTTAACTTTCTCGGCAAGGCCACCCTCTCGTTTTTCAATTATTTGGGCGATCTCGCAATGCTAGTTGCCGAAATCTGTATCTCCATCCGCTCCAGTCAGCCAAGATGGCGCCAAGTCTGGAAACAAATTGCCGAAATTGGAGCCCGATCCCAAGTCGTTGTTTGTGTCACTGGAGCTTTTACTGGTGCGGTTCTCGCAGCCCAAACTCTATTCCAATTCAAACTCTTTCGGCTCGAAACGATGGGCGGAAGCCTCGTTGGTGTAGCTATGCTTAGAGAACTAGGACCCACAATTACCGGCCTCATGCTAGCCGGACGTGTCGGCTCAGCAATGGCTGCCGAAATTGGCACCATGAAAGTCACCGAACAAATCGATGCACTTCGCTCGATGGCGGTTCATCCAGTCGACTTTTTGGTGACTCCCCGTATGATCGCCATGATCGTTTCAATCCCCCTTCTTATTGCTCAATCAGCCGCCCTTGGAATCATAGCATCCTATATCGTTGGAGTCGGTATTTTTCAAGTGGAGTCTGCATACTGGAACTACAATGTTGCCCTTTATCTCGACCTATCGGACATCTCGATTGCGATGATCAAGGGGCTGGCTTTTGGGATGCTCATTGTCATCATTTCCTGCGATCGAGGCTTAAAAGCATCAAACGGTGCCGTTGGAGTCGGTCGAGGCACTACCGAAGCCATGGTCTTCTCGGCACTTGCGATATTGGTAGTGAATTTTTTCCTAACCCTCCTCATGCAAATAATCTTTCCCGCACAGGTCTTTTCTAGCTAAAGAAATTGGTCCTACCCAGGAGGTTAGGACCAATTCTCATCGAGTTCGAAAGTTCCGCTCTATTGAGCTTCGATTCTCACATAAATATTCGGGTTGCTTAAAAGGCTGGCTGATAATTGAACCGAGACCTCTTGCACTTGATTGGCGTCTGCTGTGCCAGCCGATTGAGTGGCTCCGGAATCAACGGTCCACACCTCCAAATCTGTCGAAGTCCAGACCGAAAAATTCAAACCAGTAAGTGCTGAATTTCTCCTTTGATAGGTAAAGGAACCGCTGTCACGATCCAATACGGCTCCAATCGGACTTACCGAAGACGCGACTGTCGGATTTGAACCCCACACCCATTCTTCCCGATTCGTCACCCCATCCCCATCAAGATCAGCCAAAGGATCAACCAAATCGACTCCAGAATAAGAATTCGACCACACCTCGTAATCATCTCCAACGACGGCACCACCAGACAACTCGACCATCGCTCTGCCGATGGCATCCCCCGTCAAAAGGTAAGTCTCTGCATGATGGTTATAGTGAAAACTCTGAGTGCTTGGCCCAGGCGAGCGCCAGTACCTTCGGGTGTCAACTGAGGCGACATTCCCGGCAAAGGCAGGAACGGTAGACCCATCCCCCACTGCCATTTGAGCTTCATAGATCGTTTGAGCATTGCTTCCGTCACTCCACTGTCCCCCTCCGAATCCAACCGTGGCGACCACAAATGGAGCATTTGCTGCCACTTGTCCGGGGTAACGACCCTCATAGTAGCTTCTCAATTCCTTGATCAAGTTTTCCAAATTTTCCTGATACTTAAGCGCCCCAATGCCTGCCGCTCCAGATCCCTGCTCTCCACCATCTTTGTGCCCCTGCCACCATGCAAAACCCGCGATCTCAAAACCCTGAGCCGCCCACTGAGGATATTCTGACGCAAAATTGTCTAAAACATCAACAACGTTGAAAATGGTATGCTCTCGCCACACAGAAGCCCAATTCGTCCCAACCCCAGGTTGCGTATCCGCTGCTGAAGTATGCTCCGATAAACTAATATAGGTCTTCCCTCCATTCCTAGTTTGACCATTTCGTGGATAGAGGAGTCCGGCCTGCCAATCCACAACACCCATATCATCTTCATGGAGGAAGTAATCATCATACTGCTTGCCTGCATACCACACAAACGGAGCCGGCTCCGGATCCCCGACATCCCAGTTTCCATAACCTCCATAGCTTGGATAATTTGTTCCATTGAAAACAAACGTTTCACTATTTGGTGGTAAACAATCCCACCCAAGACTGCGGTTACCAATCGATGTTTTGATGATTAGGACAGGCTCATCATGATGCCATCCCATTACCTGGCCAAAACCAAGCTCCGGACCAAATGAGGCCCCATTTGCTCCATAGCGAGGCTCCAGGGGGCCATTCCCAACCGCGGAAATAACTCCCCGATAATAAACATCCTGTCGACTTACCCAAGAACCCGCACTGTCAACCAAATTTGGGAAACGGTTTTGGGTTGAAGTTAAATACTCCAACGTGCCCTCATCATCACCTGCAATCCTTCCAAATCCGACCATGTTCGACTGTCCCGATAGAATATAGACTTTCACAGGTTTATCAGTAACTCCCGAGCTCCCATCGTAGTTCGGCAATGGATACGGAATGTTGGGCTTTTCTGAAGCCGAAACAGGATCCGTAAATGCGGCAGCAACCTCATACCAATCGGAGGCCCCATCAGCATCACTATCAGCCACCAGAGGGTTCGTTCCGGAATTAGTTAGGCTGATAAAGATTCCTGAATTGTTTTCAATCGAATCGTCGAGACCATCTTCATCGGAATCAGATTTCGTTGGATCTGTTCCCCGATCATTCAGACCTACCCAAGTTCCAGTGTTCGTTTCAACGGCATCACTCAACGAATCACCATCGGTATCCACCTTCGTTGGATCGGTTGCTGGACGACTTCCAGCTCCAGCGACTTCGGCACCATCTTCCAAACCGTCTCCATCCGTATCAGGGTTATCTGGTTCGGTGCCCAATTGATACTCTTCAATATTAGTTAATCCATCGCCAGCCCCTCCATTTTCAAGATCGTCATTGGGGTTGAGTCCCACATTCGAGGGCGGATTCGTGTATTGCAACTCATAGACATCTGGAAACCCGTCCCCATCCGTATCGTCAACGATAAATAAAAACTCTGAGCTCTGAACCGGTGAGCCCGAAGGCGAGCCATCGAGATACGAATCGACACGCCAGAAATAATCTCCAGCTGTCGGCGCATTAACCGTGGTAGAAGTCAAATTCAGCGCCCCATCAACAATTTTTGTAAGTGCGCCTGAAGTCGTCCCAAACCAAACATCAACCCACACATCAGAGCCTGTCGAAGGAGGGAAATTTGACCAACTCAAGGTCACGTTTCCCGATGGCACAACCTCCCCGGAAAATGGACTGGGCGCCAGTGGATTCTCCAAATCCAAATGAAATACTCGATCTACTCCATTACTTAGCCGGAGTGTCGCATCCCCCATTGAGTTTCCCCCCGAAGAATAAGAACGGCCACCTGAATAAAGATCATTTGTGCCTGCAAGATATGGAATTCCACTTCGCCACCCTGACGTAGAAGATCTAAGCGCAACATCCAACCCATACTCCGTATTAGGAGCAAGAGTCACCGGATTATCAAAAGTCCACGTCATATATTGACCAGGCCCCCAATAAAAATCTTGCGTAAAATCTTCTCGGTAAATCTCCGTAAAAGTTGACCCAGAAACAGTCCCTACACGGATCGTGTAATTCTTAGTAGGCTCAGCCTGTTGCGCATCTCCTACCTGATAGGTGAGCGCCTTCAACAATACTTCAGTTTCCCCAGTAATAAAAGTCTGCCCTTTAGCACTTCCCGCACCAACACTGTTCTCCGGCCACCACTTATCAAGACTAACCTGGTCACCAAAAACAGCAATGTCAGGCCCATTGACAGGCGGCTGATCGGAACTCACTGACATCGTCCCTGCATTCACGAAGCTGGAAATACCAGCTAGCGCAAAGCCGACTAAATCGGTTCTAAATATCTTTTTTTTCATAGCACTTTCGATGTAATAAGAACAACCGATTGCGCTTGGAATAGGTAGGTGATTCCATCCATAAAATGCACTCAACAAATCATGCATTATTATCAATAGGAACACATACACTAGACCTCTGAGGGGAATCTTTCAAGGGATAAAGCCAGAAAGAGACTTCAACTCAATACCCCATAAAGGTTTTTCAATCTTTCTATATCAGCTGGGATTCTGACTGATTAAAATCTCACAATAATTACAAAAACTCTATTCATCCAATAAGTCTGGGCGATTTTTCCTGGTCCGATTGATCGCTTCAACCCTCTTCCACTCCATGATCTTTGAATGGTGACCAGATAACAAAACTTCAGGCACAACCATCCCTCGAAATTCAATAGGTTTTGTATAAGCTGGAGCTTCTAACAACGATGGATCCGAAAACGATTCTTCCTGAGATGAACGCTCATCTCCCAAAACGCCTGGCAAAAGTCTGACAATTGCATCAGAGACAACCGCTGCCGCAACCGCTCCATTGGTTAAAACATAGTCACCTATCGAAAGCTCTTCATCCACCAAATGATCAATGACTCGATGATCCACCCCCTCATAATGACCACATAAAATAATCAAATGCTTTTCTTGCGCCATTCTACGAGCAACCGCCTGTTTGAACACCTGCCCCTGTGGAGTCATCAACAGAACTCGACTTTCATCTGTTTTGAGCGCCTCAACCGCAGCAAAAATCGGTTCTGGCTTCAATAACATGCCTTGCCCTCCTCCACACAAATAGTCATCTGTCCGCCGATGTTTATCGCTCGCCCAATCGCGCAGGTTGTGAGCCTTAATAGTCACTGCCCCCGACTCCTGCGCCCGCTTGATAATACTCTCCCGTAAAGGCCCCAGCGCAACTTCCGGAAATAAGGTGATAATATCAATCTTCACAATAGTCGCAGATCCACGGTCAATCCAGCCCCGACTTCTTCCAGCTTTTCTACCAAACGTGTTACCTCAACGTCTCGCCCAATGAGGATTCTTCCCCTCGCTTTAAACATCAGATGTCCAGCCATCGCCGCCGATTCAAGATTGGTTTCCAATTCTTCCACATTCACACTCAGGTCTGACAAAACTCCTGAGACTTTCTTTAAAATTCCTGCTTCATCGTGGCCTGTAATTTCCAATCCGTATTCTATTCCACTTGCAGAAACATCTTCCCCAGCAGGGCTGAAATTTACCGTAAGGCCCACCTCCGATAGCTTCAGAAGGCTTGCTTCAAAAGCGATGACTTCGTCTTTCGAAATAGAAACCCGAACCACCCCTGCAAACGATCCAGCCAACCTCACTAAACGACTCTCCTCCCAATTTCCACCATGCTTGGAAACCACATCAGCCAGCTCATCGACAAGTCCCGTGCGATCAGGACCGACTAAAGTTAAAACAAACGTTTCTTTCATCTGTCGGCATGATCATGACACGGCATGATGAATGAGTCGCCTTTAAAATGAGCTAAGATCACTCATCAGACTCTTCTGAGAATTGCAGCAAATGCTCCATCCGTCTCATCAACAAAAGGCAGGATCTGCTTCGATTCCCCAAGTTCGAAACCTCCAACCTCCTTCACAAATCTCTGCACCTGTTCAATATTCTCCTCAGGATCAATTGAGCAGGTCGAATAGACCAAGCGCCCCCCAGGTTTTACGCATTTTGCCGCAGATTCTAGGATTCGTCGTTGTAAAACCACCAACTCATCAAGGTCAACCTTCTGCAAACGCCATCTGACGTCAACTCGTCGTCTAAACACTCCAGTATTAGAACAAGGAACATCCAAGAGAACCCCGTCAAAAGCCTCTAACCATTTCTGTGGGGGATCTCCCCCCCATTCACAAACTTCCACCTCAGCGTTTTCAACACCACATCGATCGAGGTTCTCCCTCAACCTAGAAAGCCTCTTCTCGTTTGAATCAGTGCAAATAATCCGCCCTCCGTTTCCCATCAAACCTGCCATATGAATCGCCTTGCCGCCCGGAGCAGAACAAGCATCCAAAATGAGTTCGCCTGACTTGGGGGCCAATAATTCCGCCGCATGACTCGTTGAAGGGTCCGTCACATAGTAATGGCCGCTATGAATCGCCTCTTCAACCGTCGCAGGCTGAGACATTCCTGGCGGCGGCGGATTCAGAAGGTTTGCCCTAAAGAACGGTTCCGCTGGAACATTGTTCCAATCCATCAGAGCCTCCCCATTTTTTTCTCCAAATAATTTTTTCCATCTCTTCCACAACCAATGGGGATGAGAATACCTAGTCGGCAATTCCACATCACCCAACTCCCTCAACATTCTCATTCGACTATGCGCCGCTTTCCTCAAAACAGCATTGATCAACCCCCTCACCGGCGCACGAGCACACTCCACGGTCTCATAAATGGCTGCATGATCAGGAATTCTTAAAATTAATAACTGACAAAATCCAACTCGAAGCACATCCCGAGTTTCAGGATCCAATTTCCCCTTCCGAATTAATCCGATCCAATAGTCCAACAGACTCCGATTCCTTAAAACGCCCAACAAAATAGCCTTCAACAAGCCCCGATCAGCGCTCGACAAATGATTTCTCTCCGAGTGCCGCTCAACTAGAGAATCAGCATAGACATGCCCCTTTGACCACGCTCTAAGAGCCGAAACAGCGGCCCTCCTAACATTTTTCCCTCCCTTACCCATGTGATCTTACCAACACGTTCGCGATCTCATACCACTCGGACTCGATAGATACGCCAGATCCAGGCATCTCGCGCCCCGCGCGATGATACCAATAGGAAGCGTTCCCCAAATCACCTTCCTCTCGATGCAAATGAGCATGAATCCAAGCACCCGCAGGATCAGCGATATCATTCGTCAGATCGTGGGATTGATCCCACTGACCAGCCCTTGACAACCACAAAGCTGCAAGCTCGTTACTCAACCCTGAGGGCATCTGTTCACCAGATTTTGCCGATTCGGCTAACTCGTCCACT
Organism: Akkermansiaceae bacterium; assembly: GCA_020627645.1. Taxonomy (GTDB): domain Bacteria; phylum Verrucomicrobiota; class Verrucomicrobiia; order Verrucomicrobiales; family Akkermansiaceae; genus SW10. The sequence continues at coordinate 3,181 of JAHDGN010000031.1, read as the reverse complement.
GTCATGAGCCCATAGTCACCACCAAATATCCTAAATTGAAAAGCAGGAATACCACGATTGAAAAAATTACCGAGAAACGTTCCACTCAAGTCACTCAACAACTTCTCTGCCCGAATCACTGATGAACTCATCCAAAAAGGTCCGAAACATCTTCAAGCCATTCCTCGCCGGAATGGCGGCTGTCGTTCCCATCCTCGCCACTGGATGGATCATCGTGCTTGTTTTTCAACTCCTCCATAAAATTGGACTCACAATCATCAACGGAATCCTGTCATTCCTCAACGCCCTCCGTGGCTCCGGAGGCGCTGACGAAATTACCCCATGGAGAATCGAAGACTTCCCTGGAGACGATTTTCTTTGGCTACTCATTCCCCTAGCCCTCCTCTTGATTCTAGGGATCGCGGTCACGAACAAGCCTGGCAAGAATGTCCTCCTCTGGATTGATCGCACCATGACCAAAATCCCAGTCTTTGGATTTATCTATTCTTCAGTAAAGCAATTTGTCGACGCCGTAAGAAACCTTGGTGGCGCCAAAAAATTTAAAGGAGTGGCCTATGTCGAATATCCTAGCCCCGGCTGCCGGCTGATCGGCTTCATCACCGGACACTTTCAAGATCCTCAAACCCGAAAAGCCACAACCTCGGTCTTTATTCCCACCTCTCCGAACCCCATGACTGGATTCGTTGTCCTGATGGATGATGATAAAGTGTTCGAAAGTGATATGACTCTCGAAGAAGCAGGTAAAATGATTCTGTCAGCCGGGCTTGTCGCGCCAGAATCCTTCAATCCCTCTTCTTTGCCCGAAGACAATTCATCACTTTCCCCTCAGCCTCCCACTGAAGTTGGAAATCAGTCTTAGGATAAAAGAAATCTCCCTCCTCCCAAGTCAATCTTTCCAGCCTTCCGAACTTCTCCAGTTCTTCCTCGCTCCACAAAAAGTATTCCCGGTGATCTGTTTTAAATAAGAGCTCCCCCCCCGGCTTCAACACACGCTCGACCGCCCGCAAAAAAGGTTCCTGAAACAACCTCTTGCGATGATGCTTTCCCTTAGGCCAAGGGTCTGGGCACAATAAATGAATCCGATCAGCACACTCATCAGGCAACAGCCATTCCATCGTATAGAGGCTTTCTAACCTCAATACCTTGAGATTTTTCAACCCTCTCTCGTCCGACCTTCGGCAGACCTTCCTGACCCTTCCCAACAAGCGCTCAACTGCCAAAAAATTTCGATCTTCAAACTCCTCTGCCATTGCCAATGCAAATCGCCCATCTCCACATCCAAGATCAATTTCCAATGGTTTCGGGTCATCAAAATAACGCCCCAAATCCAGCTTTCCAAAATAGTCCTCCGGAACTAGTTCATTGGGCTCAGATTCCCTAAAATATCCCTCTCCTGTTTGCATAACCTTAGTCACCTCGTTTTACGAAAAACTCCCGAATAAGAAAGAAAACCATCATCAAAGCTCGTCTTTCGCGCCCCAAACCTCCAAACCAAAGCTGACTCTGGAAATCCAGGTGTATTTTCAAAACGGTTGGAATCAAAATACAGGGTCATCTCATCAATGGAGAGTGGGCCTGTAACGTCGCTAAACTCGATCCTCGAACGATAAGGCCCCGAAGCTTCATGAGCCGCGATAAATGTCCCATTACCATTCAGTGCGACCTCTTCGTCCGGATCTCCCCCAAGTCCCACTTTCGTGACAATCATATTGACCACATAACTCCCTCCATTTCCGTCAGGATGAAATGACAAATTTAAGCTTCCCCGATCCATGCCCGATGTGACCTCCATCTCTAGAGCGGCATTCTCCAAACTAAAGTTCGTTGCTGGCCAATCTAAAATATCTGCCGTGAACGATCGAAAATACATTTTGGGTATAGCCGAAACAGTAGACGTCAAATCAAACGGGAAAGGCTCCCAATCAAACTGGCGCTGAAACGCAAAGAAGCCGCCGGTGTAATTCAACAAATCAGTTGACTGATACAGAGAATGCATCGCTCCAGAACGCCCTTCACTCAAAAATTGATACCCCCCATGACCCCTCTGAATTGATCCACACGATTCTCGAATCATCCCAGGCATTTTTTGCTGATGCAATCCTTCAAAAAAAGCAGTCGGGCCTGCTCCGATCCTCGAAATTCGAATCCGACTAATATTAATAAACGGCTCCGGAAAACCATCCTCGTCGAGAGGACTGTCAACAATCGATTGAACCACACTTCTACCTGCATTGGGGAGAACAACTCCAAAAGGAGTATAGCGGCCATTCCAGCTAGCCTCTGCCACAGTCGTAATGAAAAAGCGGCTTCCATTTTGATTGGGTGCCCGAGAATCCATCGCGAGGATAAATGGAGAGTTGAAATATCCCCCATGCCAGTTGTCAGCGCTATTCAAACGAAAAACCTCATCCTGGAAAACATAGCCAGGATGCTCGAACGGATCATTGGTCAGAGTCCCCGCAAAAAAACGACGGCCTGGCTCCACCTTTGTCACCCTGATATTTTTATAGAGCGGATTGTCCCTCGCATCCCTGATCCACATAAAGCGACGGTCAACATATGGCCGAGGATATCTCAACGTCACCCGATATTGAAAGGGATCACTGCTAAGAGTTTCCAAACGAATTCGGTCAAGCCCTGATAAATCAGGATAGAATCCTCCGGTTTGCCGATCACTGACCGTCCCAACCACCACTCCTGCCTGCTGCACCACATACCGTCCAGGAAAGCGATAAACATTCAGTGGTAATTTCAGTGAATCAGTCTCAGCATCAACAACCTGTCGATAAGCATGCCTGGAATGGGTAGATGCATTTAAATCAGGCACACCAGAAGCCGTTTCAAAAATATCATCAGCCTTGCCCGCCAGCAAAATGAAGTTCGTCGTGGCCAAAGGCGCCTCTTGATACAACAAATTGACATCAAAATTCCCTTTTGACGTTTCGAAGGTTGCGACTATCTGCCCCCAAGAACTACCAACCAAAAACCCCATCCAAAGCCACACTCTGTAAATCTTCCTCAGCACCCCAAGAATATCATCACAGGAATCTCTCACATCAAGCGTTCATCAATAAAATCCCGAAGGAAGATGACATGCCCTTTCCAAGTGATTGGGGCCTCACTCTCCCTCAATAAAGATCCCCGCCGCAAGCAGCGGGGTATTTAGAAGAGTTCCAGCTGT
>JAHDGN010000456.1 GCA_020627645.1 Akkermansiaceae bacterium | reverse complement strand
CTCCTCACTAACCATCCGACTCCCAAACCCCTCGAGCTCTACCCCCTGATTCCTCAACACTTCTAAGGTCTCTCCACTTGCTCCAGCCCCAGGATGAGCCGCCACCCCAGCCGAACCAACTTCATAGCTCATCCCCTCCGCCGCCTTACTAAAAATCACCTCCGCCATCGGACTCCGACACGTATTCCCAGTGCAAACAAATAAAACCTTTCTCGACACGACCAAAAACCTACCCTCACTCCGTAAAAATCCTCCAGACAAAAACACCTCAAATCGAAAGAACCATGAAAATCACCTGCTACCTCATCGCCGCTCTTTGGCTCCTTTTTGCCTACTTTCAAATCAACGACGCCACTCAATACAAAAACCAAGACGCTTGGTTCTGGATCGTTCTCTACCTCATCGCTTCCGCCCTCACCGTCACCCATACCCTCCGTCCCCTCCCCCGCGCTTTCCACACCTCTGCCATCGGCTTCTGCCTCGGTGCTGCCCTTTTCCGAATGCAAGATCAATTCGGCAACTTCGACTTCACCGCTCCGTTTCGCGCCACTGCGATTCCTTCCCAGATGAATGAAACGATTCAACAACCCAACGAAATCGGAGGACTCATCATCCTCGCTATCTGGTTTGCCTTCCTTGCTTTCTTCAAAACAAGATCGAACAACTAACAAAATCACCCCCACCCATGAAGGCTCAGAACATCATTCTCATCACCATCATCTCCCTACTCCCCCACTCTCTCTCAGCTGAGGAAACGACCCATCGAACAATCAAAGCCCAAACCAAGAGTTTTTCCATCGCCGCCATTGCCGACGTTCAATACGCAGACACCAACCCCAGAGGAAATCGCGAACCTCGCGACGGCGTCAAACGCCTAAAAAATGCCATCGCCCACTACAACCAACGCGACCTCGACTGGGGCATCCTTCTCGGAGATATCATCGACTGGGATGATATCGACTACAGCCGATTCCCGAAAGAAACCATCCCGAAAGAAACCATCACCTGGAAACACACCAAAACCATCCTTTCCACCTGGAAACAACTCAACTGCCCACAATACCTCGTTCTCGGCAACCACGACTACTACGTCCCCCATAAAGATATCGATGGAACCCCAAAACCCGCCTCGGTTCACCGCGCATTCGGCTTCACAGAAAAAGCCTACTACCAATTCCACCATAAAGGATTCCGCTTCATTATCCTAGATGGAGACCTCAGTCATCACAACTTCGACAAAGAAAGTAAGGAGTTCCAAAAAGCCAAAGCATACTTCGACTCCCTCGAAGGTCCCGCCCGAAGCATCTGGAGTGCCGGAATCTCAGAACCACAAATCAAGTGGCTCGAACACACCCTCACCGAGACCGCCGCAAAAAAAGAACTCGTTGTGATCATGTGTCACTACCCCACGCACGAACCCATCAATGGACACTGCCTCTTCAATAGTAAGCAAGTCCTGACCCTATTGGACAAATTTCCAAACGTCGTCCTATGGCTCAACGGACACAACCATAAGGGCGGCTACACCAAATCCGGGAACCGCCACCACCTCACCCTAAAAGGCATGCAAGACGAGGACGATCACTGGTATCAAATCAACTTCTCCCCACAACAAATCAACGTCTATCAAGCCACCAACACGAAGACCCCCGTCCATCAAATGAACATTTCGTTGGAAAAAAAACAGGGCCAATAGCCGCCTTTGACGCCATAGCGTCTCGTCTAAAGACACCACTATACTCCCCCCACCCAACATCTTTCTTTCAAGATGGCCCCATAGGCGAAAGACATCTCCCTCTCATGCGATCAGCAGTGACCCTTTTACCGATCCAGCAAACGCCAATACTTATCAGGAAGTTCACGAGAAGTCTCAGAAAAACTCCCGTTGGGCCCAAACCAACCACCATCAAATTTGGCACTCATCTTGTATCGATATCCAAACTTTTCTGCATCACCACCAATAGCCTGCTTTCGAATCACAATCTCATAGTCAGCACCCCCCCAATCAAAAAGAGCACTCTTTTCGGACCGAAGCCCGTCCGCCCCTTTCGAAAGCCGAAGTTGCCGATCATCCAACACCTTTTCCATCTCAACCCATAACTCCTTATCAAGCCTCCGACGCACCTTCCGAAACTCGGGAACCTTGATGTGGTGGGTCCCATCAGGGTCCGTCCGAATGGTCACTTTCTTCAAGGATTCCTCCTCCTTTTCAAGATACTTAGTCCGCATTTTCACCAGAATTCGATTCACCGCGTTCACCTGATCGTTCCCCAAGTTTAAGGTCTCAACAAAATCGGCCGACAATACCGGCCGCCCGTTTTCAAACGACAGAGCCTGATCTCCAGCAACCAGTTCTGATCGCCGAACTCCAAAAACGGCGCCAATCAATCGATCATCCAAAGTTGCCGAATCTCCCCGGAAACGTTGCCAACGAGGATCCATTTCAGACCCTGATTCTGATAAAACAACAATATCGTCCGCAGCATAATGAATCTCTTGCCGAACCGAATATCCACCCCCCTCATTCTTCAGCACCACCCTGATCGGATGCTCTCCAAACGGAAACAGATTTCTGAGCACCAAATAAC
>JAHDGN010000455.1 GCA_020627645.1 Akkermansiaceae bacterium | reverse complement strand
AAAAGTTAAGAAATTCTTGAAGAAGGGAGTGGTTGCGATTGCTGATGGTGCGAAGGCGGTTCGAGATGCGGCGGCGAATACGCTGGAAGCAGCGAAATGGGCTGTAAAGATGGTTGCGATTGGAGGGCAAGGATTCGTTCAGGGCCTCTGGGCGGGGGTGAAGGAAGATATCATGGGGATTGTGGGCGCGGTGAAGCTTCTCGGGAAGTTGATTACCAACCCAATCGAGACGGCGGCCTCCTTCAAGCGAGCCTTCAAAGAGCTGATGGGGTTAGGTTGGGAGAAGATTAAAGAAATTCCGAAAATCTTGGTGGATCAGTTTGTGGCCAACTCGAAGAAGAGTATCGCGTGGGCTGAGCCTGGAGATTTGGAGTTGGGGATCTACATGGTGTATTTCACCGGAGGATACATTACTGAAAAGGTTGGTTTGGCGATCCTGACTGGAGGAGCTTCACTGGCAGGTCAGGCCGTGGCACAGGCGGCGAACTTGGCGGCCAAGTTTGTGACTGTCATTCAGAAGATCAAAGCAGGTGTCAAGATACTGACGAAAGCGACGATGGCGACGAGACCTATTATGGCGGTGAGTGGTGCAAAAAGTCAGATGTTCCGCAATCTGAGCCAATTCATCACGGACCGTGGAGGAATTGGAAGGTTGCGCCACCGTCTGGACCAGACAATTAAAGCATGTCCAGCGAAGTAACTTTAAAAAACGAGAGGAAGTAAACTAATGAGGATAAGACAACGATTTGCACTGATCGCACTTGCGATCTTTGGATTTCAACCAGCTTCGGCGCAGTTGGTCTGTAAGGCTGCTGAGGGTTACACGAAGGCTCTGGAGCGTTTGCCCGATGAGGGTGTCCCGTTCCAAAATTCGTTGGCTGCAAAAGCGAGAGCCAATCCCGATGTTGCGAAGGCGGCCAGGTTTCAAGATCCCGATCTTCCGCCTCAAGTGGTCGCGATTAAGAATTCTTCTTTAGGATTCGGACGAGCTGAAGCGGTGGCACCCAATAAGTTAGGAAATAACACCGCAACTGAGTGGGTGGAGCTGACTAATCTGAAGAGGGTGATTGATGCGGACGGTATCAGTTTTGATAAAATGGGAAATGGTTTGGGCTCAATGGCAACAGGATTGAAGATCTCTGACTTTGATTTGGGGAAAATTTTGGAGGGACAGCGCAAGATCTTCGATCGAAGAAATGAGTTTACTGATGTTGGATTTACTGAGGCTCATTTTCTGCGGGATATGGAAATTATCTTCGGAAAAGATGGGCTTGGTGGACCCGCTAATGGCAATTTCAAGTCATTAATTGCAGGTTTGAAAGGTAGTGATGGAAGTGCTCTTGAGATGCGGGTTGCGGCATCGAGAAAAGATAGTCTTGAGGGGTTGCAGGTAGACAAGGATTATTTTGGAGGAGATGTTTTGACTAAAACGGAAGTGCTGAAAGTTGCCTTATCGGGAGGGACGGTGGCTAACAAAATTTCTGGGCAGAAAAACTCTATTGCGTTAGCTGTGATCAAAGCGGCGATGGAATCTCCACCAAGGAGATACAAGTTTGTAATTGCAAAAGGCAATTGGGGAGATGTTTCAAAATTGAACACTCAAATCGGAAATTTGAATAAAAAGATTGAAGAAGTTCTGGACGAACTTCAGTTGCCTGTGAATCCTCAAATCCCTCCGTATACGAGAGTTGGAGACGTGCTTGAAGAGGTTTTAAAATAAGTTTATGTCCACGCTAAAATCATATAATCCTTCATACAGGAATTTAGGAACGAGGTTGTTGATGAGGCCTGCTCCAGTCGAGTTTTTGAGTGAGCAATATTCGCGAATTGAGGAATCTCTTAACGCTTTTGGTTTTCATCTTGTCCCTAGTGAACGGACTGGTCATACAGCGTCCAAATTTTGTTTTTCCCGAGTTCAATCTGGTAGAGATTGCGGAGATTTGGATGAATTTTCCGATCACCTCGAGGAGGTTCCATTTCAAGAGCTTTTGAGTTTTGATTGTCTTTTTAGGAAGGAACAACCGAAAGATTCGTATCGATATAGCTATCTACTCGATATTAGGGTCTGTTTGAATTTTCATTCAGTGGAGGCCGAAGGCATTCCCGAAGATTTGAAGGGTTATGAATGGGATATTTCGTTTATGGTTTCTCTAGATCCGGGTCAAGTGATTGACCAACAGATGGAGCATGGCCCTGAGTTTACCGAATGTGATTCTCGTCGTCTCTATGAGTTGAGTAAGGCGCTGCATCTTGCAGGTGATTTTAAAATTACAGCTGGAAGTGTTGCAGACGAATGTTGTGAATTTGGCGCTGGAAACTATGATCGAGTGATTCGATTTTCAAAAAGTGGATCGAGTTTGCTCAATATCCCCTACGAAGAAATGAGGGCATTAAGGCAGGAGGATTTGGACTACCATCCTTATTTTCCAAATCCTGAATATGGATGGCAGAAGGAGACAGGGGAAGTGGTTGATATTGTAGTGAGGAAAGACGAGTGGGATCCCAGTCTGAACTACAAGATCCCCGTGAAAGAGGTTTGATTTTGGTACGAATCGACTCGATATATGTCCCGGGTGAAGGTGCACATCCGTA
>JAHDGN010000454.1 GCA_020627645.1 Akkermansiaceae bacterium | reverse complement strand
TGCGGCAAGCTTGCCCTCAGCCCCAAAATCGCGCACTAAATTCCCCGAAGAACCGATTTTGAAAAATGATCCGTAACCTTTTCATCGCCGTGTCTCATGAATAATGAGTATAAGTTAAAAAGCTATGAAAAGAATGACCGTCATACCCGTCCTTGTAACCCTCCTTCTATCCTGTAAAAACGAAAGAAAAACTTCAGAAGTTTCAAAACCAACCAATCAGCCGACCGCTGATGATACTAAGGTGCCCGAAAGACCCCCAGCTGTTGCTGCTCCCCAAAAACAGGTGAATCAGTCACATCTCAGCGAAAATGACGCTACTGCCCCTCCTCCCCCATTGACCCCAGCCATAACTTCAGCCCTTGAAAATCTCTTTGAGCTATCCGACGCTCATCTTGAAATTTTCATTGATCTTTGGAAAACACCTTCACATGGCGCTTTAGAGAGAAAACTCGCCGAAATTGAATTGAAAATTACGGATCTCAATAAACAAATTTCCAGCCTGCCAAAACCCAATGTCTCAGACATGAAAACTCTGAAGAGAATCGAGGCAAAGCTGGTTTATATCCGAAACTCAAAAGTCAAAAAGTTCAAAAATAGTATAAACAGCTTTATTGAAGACTCGCCATCGCTATCTGTTGATGAAAAAAAGAAGGCTCATGCCGAAGCGAATGATCTTGTCGAGCAAATGAAAAATGGACCAACCGCCATTGAACTCAGGAAAGCCGAAAAGAAAATCAAATCACTGTTCTCCTCAATGACGGAGTAATCTTCATCGAATTTCGCTTAATGGGATACGATTCCCTAGGTCTGAGTTAGTCAACAACCACCCCACTATTGGTCCAAATCCACTTTTCAATCTTCCCTTCTTTGATCAACGCCTTAACCGAAACCTCCCGAATGCCGAAAAGAGTCTCAGACTCAATTAAAGCCTCACCCACCTCATACTCGACCCCATCAAACTCTTCTTTCTCAAGACCTCGCATCGCACGAACCTTTTTGGCCTTCATCTTCTCCAACATTCCATCCTTGAGGCTTGTCTTCATTAATTCCTTAATTTCATCCTCGCTAAGGCTCTTGGCAACCACTGGGGTGGGGGCTGCAGGCTCTGGGTCGTTAACGACTGGGTCAGGATCCGCAGGAGTCGGGTCCTCTGGGACTGGGTCAGGATTCACTGGGTTGGGCTGCACTGGCTGGGCAACCCCAGGGCCTGGCGAGTTTCCGCCAGGGTTGTTCGGTAACGCCGCCAACAATTTCTGGATCTGCTCAGGGGTTAGGCCATCTCCTCCGGAAACCACATCCCCAGCTTTCTTGGCTTCGTCTCGATAAACAACCTTAGCCAGTTGGAAGGAAATATCAGTATCCTTTGGATCTATCTTGCGCTCCTTAGAATTACGACGGATCGAAAGCTTTTCGCCCGAAAGGCCTAAAACCTCCACAAACTCACCCTCGGATAGATCTAATCCTTCGACCTCCACATCATTTCTCATCTTCACCTTCTCGGGCAACTGGCGGGCAAACTCTTTGACATCGATCTCGTACTGCGCTCCTCGATAAGTCACTTTCTCAACCAGCGCATTCGAGGTAGCTTCCTTCACTTCAACGAAATTTGCGGAGACCATAGGGCTCAACCAACGCCCCAACAGGTAGGCAACCAGGAAGATGACTAAAAACTTGAGATACTTCGCAAAGGGAGAAAAGTCGACTTTCGTGATATCCATAAATAAGCGTGTTTTGATAAAACTAGACAAATAAAAATCACTTGTCACGCAGTCAAAGTCATCAATTGACCTTTTCTGTCGAAAGACAAAGATCTCCCCATGCCCGACCACCGGCTTTTCTTACTAGATGGCATGGCGCTTGTTTACCGCGCTCATTTCGCATTGATCCGCAATCCGATCACCAATTCGGGCGGAATGAACACATCCGCCATCTATGGTTTCACCAATACTCTTCTACACATTATTGAAAAAGAGGCACCCACTCACCTAGCTGTCGCCTTCGATACTTCAGCCCCCACACCCAGACACAAGCTATACCCCGAATATAAAGCACAGCGGGAAGAAATGCCCGAGGAACTCCGAATTGCCATCCCCGAGGTCAAAAAATTGTGCGAGGCTTTTAATATTCCGGTTCTTGAGATCGATGGCTTCGAAGCAGATGACATTATTGGAACCATCGCACACAAGGCTGAAAATGACGGGAATTTCACCACTCTCATGGTCACTCCCGACAAAGATTTCGCGCAACTAGTTGCCCCAAATACTTCAATTTATAAACCCGGACGGCAAGGCGCTGACAATGAAGTCCTAGATCAGGCGAAAATCCTTGAAAACTGGGCGATAGAACACCCAAAACAGGTGATCGATATTCTGGGCCTCTGGGGTGACGCTTCAGACAACATCCCTGGAGTTCCTGGGATCGGCGAAAAAACAGCCAAGAAACTTGTCGCTCAATTCGGTTCAGTTGAAGGGCTGCTCCAAAATACCGCCAAATTGAAAGGCAAGCAGAAGGAAAATGTGACCAATAATGCGGAACAGGCTCTTCTCTCAAAGCAACTGGCGGCCATCATTCTAGACGTCCCTGTATCCACGTCA
>JAHDGN010000453.1 GCA_020627645.1 Akkermansiaceae bacterium | reverse complement strand
TTTCCCCCCTCAACGCAAAGAACAACGCCCCCCTTTTCAATTGGCGAGTATCGGTCCCAACCCCCGAAGCAATCACCAAGTCTCCACCACCTCGTGGCAGAACCCCCTCCATCGCAGTCGCCAAGACCTCTAACGAATAACTCTTCATCCCTGATTAAAGTCTCTACGATCTTTTCCCTGCTCCTCCTCTTGAGCCCTCTTAGCCTCTCTCTTCTCACGTTCCTCCTGGCGTTTCTGAAACTCGGCATCCTCCCGCTTCCGCCTCGCCTCCAATGCCCGCCTCGCCACATCACGATCATCAAACACCGTTCGCTTCCCCTGAATCTCTTGGTAATTTTCGTGTCCCTTACCCGCGATCAAAATCAGATCACCCGGCCTCGCCGCATCGATCGCTTCAAAAATTGCCTCCTTCCGATCCTCAATCACTTGATACGGACACCCTTCCAATCCTGGAACAATTTCTTTGATAATTTCCCCCGGTTCCTCAGACCGAGGGTTATCAGAGGTGACAATACAAAATTGACTATGCTTCGCCGCCGCTTCACCCATCAAAGGGCGCTTCGTCCGATCTCGATCCCCCCCACAACCAAAGACCGTAATCAATCGATTTGGATTCAATGCCGCCAACGTTTCACACGCCTTTTCCACGGCATCAGGTGTGTGCGCATAATCCACAAAAACAGGCACCCTCTCAGTCCCCACCGACTCCATCCTCCCCGGAGTTTGCTTAGTATCCCCCACCGCTTTCACCAAATCTCTCACCCCAATCCCCAAACTCGAAACACTCGCAACCGCCGCCATCGCGTTCATCACATTGAACCGACCAACCACCGGTAACTTCACCAAATAACTCTTCCCTCTCACCTCCAATGCGAAGTTTTGCCCCCTCACTGAAGGCCTCAAATCACTCGCCCGAAATTCCGCACCCGCTTGAAACCCAAAGGTCACGACCTTCAATTTGTCCCGAAATTCTTTAGCCAACTTCTCCCCCCATGGATCATCCACATTGATCACCGCAACCCCGTCACCACCATCAGCGACCATCTGATCAAACAACACTTTCTTCGCCTCAAAATATGCCTCCATCGTCTGATGGTAATCCAGATGATCCTGGGTGAGATTTAGAAACACCCCGACCCGAAAAGGAATCCCTTCACACCGACCTTGCTCTAACCCATGTGACGAAGTCTCCATCGAAACTGCTCGGCATCCATTTGCCAGCATCGATTTCAAAATACTCTGCATCTCAACCGCACCCGGCGTCGTATGCGTCGCCTCACGCATTCCGCGACCATCATTCACCTTGATCGTCCCAATCATCCCCGCCTTCACCATCGAAGCCTCTAACAAAGAATGAATAAAATACGTCACCGTCGTCTTTCCATTCGTCCCCGTCACCCCAATCATCGCCATCTCCTTTGCGGGTTCTCCTGAAAATTTTGCCGCCAAACGACCCAATACTTTTCGAGTATCCGCCACCTGCACCCACAACCCACGATAATCTGCTGGAGCCTTCCTCTCAGCAACGATCGCCGCCGGGCTCTTCTCCATCACGTCACTCAAAAAATCATGCCCATCAACCGTCGTTCCATTCACTGCCACAAAAACAGCCCCCTTCTGCACACGGCGACTATCGTTGGTCACACTAATCACCGGAATATCCTCTACCCGAAGCTCCCTGGCTTCACTCAACACCGCCATCAATTGTGGTAATCTAATCATCTCTCAGGTCTCATCACGACGGGCCGATCCCCGCCACTTGCTTGAATGTTCATATATCTCGCTACCCTCCCAGCCACCTCCGCAAAAACCGGAGCCGCCACCGTTCCACCCCCAATATCAAAATCCTCACCCAAACCTAACGCCTCATCAATCGTCACCACACAGACAAATTTGGGATCATTGACCGGAACCACCCCAGCAAACGTCAAATATTTCCGATCTTCATCATACCTCCTCTCCCGACTATTCCACTTCTCCGCCGTTCCCGTCTTACCCCCCACACGATATCCTTCAACCTTTGCTAATTTGCCTGTCCCCTTCTCCACCACCTGCTCCAAAGCCAAACACATGTCCTTAGCCGCCTGCTCCCCCAACACTCTTCTCACCCGAGTCACCGGAGTTTTTTCCAACACCGTGCCATTTTTGGCACTAATCGAATCAATCAACCTCGGCTTCACCAAAGTCCCCCCATTTGCCAAAACTGAATAAGCCATCGCCAACTGCAATGGGCTCACCGAAATACCATAACCATAGGTCGCACTCGCGTAGTTCCTATTGTTGGTGGGATCTTGAATCACTCCCCGAGCCTCTCCAGGAATTGGAAATCCAGTCCGATCACCAAACCCAAACGCTCTCAAATAGTCGTAAAACCGCGCCCGACCCACCCGCTCAGCAAATTGAAACACCCCCGTGTTGCTCGATTTGGCTAAAACCATATCAAAATCCAATCCCCCATATTTATGGTGATCATAAATTGTAAAACCATAACGTCTCAATCGCCCCCAACCACAATCAACCTCCGTATTTCGACTCACCTCTCCCTCATTCAAGGCCGCCGCCATCGCAACAATTTTCACCACCGATCCCGCCTCATACTGAGCCGACACCGCAAA